>NZ_SCMM01000122.1:0-1742 GCF_005503345.1 Ramlibacter sp. 2FC | reverse complement strand
GTGGGCGACGACACCTTCAACTACGTGATCGGCGACGGCGCCGACACGGTCGATGGCGGCGACGATACCGATACGCTCGCGATCACCGGGAGCGGCGGCAACGACACGCTCGATGTCGTGGTCGTGGGCGGCGTGATCACGCAGTTCGAAGGCGGCACGGTCAGCAACGTCGAGAGCGTCACGGCCGATCTCCTGGGCGGCACGGGCGACACGCTGAGCTATGCCGGCACCACGCAGGATGTGTCGGTGACCCTGGGCGGGGCCGCGACGGGCTTCAGCGGCTCGATCGCCGGCGTGGAAAACGTCACCGGCGGGGCGGGCAACGACACGCTCACGGGCGACGGCGGTGCCAACGTTCTGATCGGTGGAGCGGGCAACGACACGATCGCCAGCGGTGGCGGGGCAGACACGCTGATCGGCGGCGACGGCAACGACACCATCGCCTATGACGGTTCAGACGTCTCGATTGCTGGGGGTGCGAATACGGACACGCTGGTGGTCAATGACGCGGCGACGATTGATCTGTCGTTGTCGGACCAGAGCACGGGCGACACGGCGAACGTCACTGACTTCGAGAATGTCGATGCGAGCGGATCGGCCGCGGCGGTGAGCCTGACCGGCTCCAGCGGTGCGAACAGCCTCACGGGCGGGTCGGGCAACGACACCCTGATCGGTGGCGGCGGAGCGGACACGCTGATCGGCGGCACGGGGGCCGACACGTTCGTGATCAATGCCGTGGCGGACCTTGCCGCCGGCGAGACTATCGACGGCAGCTCGGAGGCCGGCACGATAGACACGTTGCGGCTGGATGCTGCGGGCGCTTACAACCTGTCCACATTCACCACGATCAGCAACATCGATGCCATTGTGTTCAATCAGAACGCCGCAGGCTTCAACCTGACCGTGGCGGACAGCCAGGTCTTGACGGCCGATGCCAATGGAGACGGCACGCAGAATGATCTTCAGATCAGTGCGGCGCTGGCAATGACGAACGGGGTGACGATCGGTGCCTCCGGCCTGACAGGCAGCAATCACATCGTTGTTGATGGCACAAATCTGGGCGGTGCCGACACCATCACCGGCGGCGCCGGCAACGACACGATCAGTGGTGGGGCGGGCAACGACAGCCTGAGCGGCGGCTTGGGCGACGATTCGCTGGATGGCGGAGCGGGCGACGACTGGCTCGAGGGCGGCGAGGGCAACGACACGCTGTTCGGTGGCACGGGCAGCGACGATACGCTGCTGGGTGGGGCGGGCGACGATTCGCTCGATGGGGCAGACGGCAATGACTCCCTCGATGGCGGTGATGGCAACGACACGCTGACCGGCGGTACGGGCAACGACACGATCACCGGCGGCGCGGGTGCGGACTCGATCAGCGCCGGTGTCGGCGACGACACCCTCAACGGCTTTGTGGGGGCCGACACGGTCGACGGCGGAGATGGGAGCGACACCATCGTGCTGAGCGCCACCTCGGCGGACCTGAACAGCGCGGCGAATGGGCAGATCGTCAACATCGAGGCGGTCTCGGCGGCCGGCGCGGTAGCGGGCGTCGCGATCAGCCTGGGCGCGCAGGCCGAGGGCTTCACGATCACCGGCAGCGGCAACAACGACACGATCACCGGCGGTGCGGGTGCGGACTCGATCAGCGCCGGTGTCGGCGACGACACCCTCAACGGCTTTGTGGGGGCCGACACGGTCGACGGCGGAGATGGGAGCGACACCATCGTGCTGAGCGCCAC
>NZ_SCMM01000121.1:0-1896 GCF_005503345.1 Ramlibacter sp. 2FC | reverse complement strand
GCTTGGAACATAGGACCTCCATGTGTCGTTATTGGGACGACGAACATGGGGTCTGAGCTGACGGGCCAAACGATTGAAAAGCGCCCGGATGCGACTTAACACAATTTGCATTACAGACCCCAGGCGGTGGGCGAGGGGGGTAGTGCCCTGAGCCTGCGCGGGCTCTTGGTACGCTGCTACCGAAACGGTAGCAATCAGCAGTGCAGTTTTTACAGCCTTGGTGCTTTTCTCGAGGCGGTCGGCCATGCCGCCCCAAAGGCTTTTAGCTTCGTCGTTGGCGGCTCGGTCGTAGTGGATTTGAATCGCGACCATCGCGGGATCGTCGCCAGTGAATTGGGACAGTAGGACGATGGCCCGGTCATCGGGCAGGCTCTTGCCCAGACGGTACTTGCTGATGACAGCTTCTGTTAGACCTGTTGCCTTCGCTAGCCCGTATGCACTGGTCACGCCAGCGCCCTGCATGGCTCGCTCGATGAAGTCTTGTAAGTCAAACATATTAATTCCCGTTGAGTACTCTATGGTAGTTGTCTCTTTTTCCACAAACAACACTGAATGCTAGTTGAGCCTCAAAGGGCATTCAGCTAAATTCGGCTCCACGCGCAACCTCTCGCGCGATTCAGGAGCCGCCATGACCCGATCCCTTCAAGAGTTCGCTGCGCACATTGCCTGTGTGGTGGCGACCGATGCAGCGCGCTGCGACGGCCGTGCGTTTTCCGCTTGCACGCCCCCCACTCAACAGGAGCCAGCTCGCAGCTTGGCGGCTCCGGCTGGTTCCGAGTCGGGGGCGTGCACCGATCAGAACCGCCACCAGTTCCGCCGCTTCGCCTGGTACACGCGCTCCAAGCGTCTGATCCTGGCTTCGTTGATCGCTGCGATGGCCCCGATGGCGACAGCGGTCCAGAGTGACCAGTTGAGTAGTTCCAGCCAGGCCAGTACCTCGCTGATCGGCTGCATCGCCCTCGATGCCGCTTCGTTGCTCAAGCTCATAGTTGCTTCCTCCCTGTTGACGACGGCCATGGTCCTGGCCGCCCTGTTCTTGTGGCACGGCTTGATTCTGCCGCTAGTGAATCGGTGGGTTGATCGTTCCATCGAATCGCGTCGGGGTGGCGCATGAGGCTGCTGTACCTCTCCCTCCTGTTCATCGGCTCTTCCTTCGCGGGTTCCGCCTTGATGGGCCTTGTCTATCGGGTGTTCGCATGAGGCTGGTCGCCAAACACGCCCAGGTGGGCTACCTGACGCCGGGCCAGCGCCCTGGTTGTCGCAACTGCCGCTTTGTCGAGACCTACCGCCCCGAGAGCGGCGTTTGCTACAGCTCTCCCCGGTTGACCTGCACCAAGCACGACATCGAGGTCACCAGCGGCGGCATCTGCAATAGCCACGCTTCCCCAACTCAGGGAGTGAACTACCGGTCGCTTCTGAACGCCAGGGACATGCTCGAGCGGCAGCTGGCGGAAAAGCAGCTCACGGTCGTTCACCAGGTCGAACTCCCCAAGGCGGGGAAGTCCTACCAGGTCGCGACTGGCTTCGGCGAACGGTTGTTCAGGGAACGGACGGCTGAAGAGCAGCTTGCAGCCCGTGGTGGCCTTACGCCTGCAGAGCATTCGGCTGAGCTGGTGCGGCAGATGAAGGCTCCCCAAGCCAGGGAGCGGCGCGCATGACCATCCAGCCCTTCACCTTCGCCGATGCCGCTTCCAGGCCCTCAGCGGGCCCTCAGTTCGTCCAAGTGCTAATCGACAGGGTCCCGACCTGTGCCCGTATCCGCGAGGGCTGGGTGGCCCAGGACGGCACCTTCCTTTGGTCCGTGGTCCTGCTGTCGCCCGTGCGCGGCCGTGGCTCCTTCCCTGAGCACCGCGTGCGCCAGTGTTCCGACCTCGACGGCCTGTGCGATTGCGCCGC
>NZ_SCMM01000120.1:0-1899 GCF_005503345.1 Ramlibacter sp. 2FC | reverse complement strand
ATTGAGTAGGGTGAGGGGTTACCCCCTCAGCCCTCTCACACCACCGTACGTGCGGTTCCGCATACGGCGGTTCAAGCGGAACACTGGAGGTGCTGGTGGATGGACACCAGCGAGACCAGCCCAAGGCTGGTGAAGTATTTCGGCGGCAGTGCAGCAACCATGTGCTTGGCCCCGGCATTCCACCAGGGGCCGCGCCCGTTGACGCTGGAGCGCCATGCGCGCAGGGCATCAAGCCCGTGGCGTCGCATCTGCGCTTCCCGCGTCCGTGGCCGCTTCCACTGCCGCCACACCACGCACCGCAGCCGTCGCCTGATCCACGCGTCCAGTTCTTCGATCGGTCTGCGACTCTGCGTCAGACTGAAGTAGTTCATCCAGCCTCGCAGGATCGGGTTGAGCCGCTCGATGGTGTCAGGCAGCGCCCGACCCCGGCCTTGCGCGCATATCTTCCTGACGGTGTCCCGCAGGCGTTCAATGCTGGACTTGGCGATGCGGACCTTCTTGTCGCGCAGTGTTGTGCTGTAGCCCAGGAACTTGCGCTCCCAGGGTCTGGCGACCGCGCTTTTGGCCGCGTTCACCGTCAGCTTCAGTCGTTCCGTGAGGAACGCCCTCACGCTGTCCATGATGCGCTGGCCAGCCCGCTGACTGCCCACGTAGATGTTGCAGTCGTCCGCGTACCGACAGAACGACAGGTTGCGCCCCTCCAGTTCCCGGTCCAGATCGGTCAACAGGATGTTGGACAGCAGGGGGGACAGGGGGCCGCCTTGCGGTGTTCCCTGTTCCCGGACCGTCTCCACCCCGTCGGCCATCATTCCCGCCTGGAGGTACCGCCTGATCAGGTGCAGCACTTTCGTGTCTTTCACCTGTCGCGCCACCCTGGCCATCAGCACGTCATGGTTCACACGGTCGAAGAATTTCTCCAAGTCCATGTCCACCACCCAGTGCTTACCGGCCCGGATGAACCCTGCCGCCTTGCTTACCGCCTGTTGGGCGCTTCGCCCTGGACGGAAGCCGTAGCTGCTGTCCGAGAACGTCGGCTCAAAGATCGGTTGCAGTGCTTGGTGCAAGGCCTGCTGGATCAGTCGATCCACCACGGTCGGCACGCCCAGTGTCCGCACCCCGCCTTGCGGCTTGGGTATGTCCACCCGGCGTACCGCCTGGGGCCGGTACCGGCCTTCCAACAGCGCCTTCTTCGTGTGCGCCCAGTTTTCCTGCAGCCAGGCCTTGAGGTTCTCGCCGCGCATCCCGTCAACGCCGGGCGCTCCGCGATTCTTCATCACTCGGCTGTAGGCCAGTTGCATGTTCGCACGCTCTACCACTCGGGCCATGAGCCCGTCTCTCTCCGATTTCGGTTGGCCGCTGTACGCCGTGCCAGTCTCAACACCCGCGTGCGCCATCCCCGGATTCCGCCCGGTTCTCTCGCCGCTGGCCCCTCCTGCGAGGGCTTCTGCTTCATCGACCGACATCGAGAACTTCGTTCCTACTCTCGTTTCCACTTGTTCGGGCCTTTGGTGCCGGTTCCTCGTGGCTCAGCGCCTTGACCTGCACCTACTACGCCCTGTGCTGACTTCTGGCTGGGCATCCCGTCACCTCTCGGTACCGGTAGCCCTCTCGGGCACCACAGCCAGATCTCCCCGGGTATGACACACCCACCTTCACGCTTATGCCTGTCGGATCTACGCCGTGCCGTTCCGTGCAAGTTTTGGGCTTTGGAGTTTGCGGCCTCCTCACCCCAGCACGACGCCTCGTATCCGCTTCCTGTTCGTCAGGCCAGCGCTTTGCCATCCGGCTTCCTTCAGACTCGCAGTCGCCCGCGAAACCCTTGCCTTCGGCTAACTCTTCCCCTTGCCGGGCGAGTAGAGGACTTTCACCTCCGAGTGGGTGCGCCCTGCCGGGCGCACC
>NZ_SCMM01000011.1:0-97117 GCF_005503345.1 Ramlibacter sp. 2FC | reverse complement strand
GGACTCGATCAGGACGCTGCGCCTTCAGTTGAGCGTCGCACTCGCAGGCGCCCTGGGACATTGCCCGCATTGCGCCGCGGTTAGCGTCCGACTACGTTTGTGACACAGTAAGATTAGGCATCAAAAGCATCGAGGAACACCATTTGATTTGCGCCTATCCCTCATCGTCACGACGATCATAGGCGTTCGGGTACTTGTTCGCTCCAGAGGCTTTCAGAACTGCCTCACGGGCACTATCATTATTCCGCCTGTAAGGCAGCGTGACGAAGAAGTAACTGGCGAGCAGTGCGCCAATGGTTAGCCACCAACTCTCCCATTTCATATACATGATCACAGCAACCAAGCTCGCGATAATCCACCCGAGTTCTTCGGCAACCCCGAGTTTATGAAATTCGATTTCCGAACGCTTTTCTAGCTCAGAGATATCATCCATAAAAGGAAGCCTAACTGTTGCTCGACTTGTTTGGACGCCCGTTTAGTTTGGCATGAAGATGGATGCTCTCCAACCTGCCGGGGGATGCCCTCTCAATAAGGTTAGATTTCACTGGGGCTGAGCATGTGTTCGGTACGCAAGAACGTTCTGAGGCCAGTCTCGAGTCGCTGCTTCACGCCCATAATGCTTGCAAAGGCTTCTCGCTTATCGTTGTGATATTTGTCATCGTAGAGGTCGCGCTTCATCACGTCCTTAAAGGCGTTGAAGGCGGCAATTCCCTCATCGTGCAGTTCGAGTAATGAGGCCGAGAGCAGAAGACGAGCAGTTCCTTCAAGGGAGCTCATCTGCTCGCGATACCGATCAAGATTTTCCCAGAAGGTTTCTTTTGTGCGCACGATCGTGCCGTCGTCATGGCGATGCGCATCTTGGTTTGTCGCGTTCTGGCAGATACGATAGTGCCGATAAAAAGCAGAGTAGTAGGCGAGCAGAAGGTCTAGGTGCTTGCTATAAGCGGACTCTCGGAGCTTCAGTTCATGACCAAGATCCGCAAGCCTTTCGCTGAACCTAGCTGCCTCACGCTGAAGCGTTCGCTTTGCGAATAGGTCACTGATGTAGTGCGTCAGCGCAGCGACGACGACAGCCCAGCCGCCCAATGCTCCCAGTGCAGCTATGACGAGGGTTGCCAAGTTCTCCAGATGTGTAGGCATACTGATAGTGTGGAACGTAAAACTTGAACGTATGAGCTCAGCCGAAGTCAACTGGCGGCAGAAGACAACGTGCCCCCCGAGAAGCGGTAAGCCGGTAAAGGTCCGCTCGAAATGTTAGGCCTCATGTCAAACGTAGCCTGTACGATGAAGGGTGTAGCTTCGATGGGTCTTTGTCGGATTGAGGCGCTCCATACCCTGTGCATCGATCCAGCCGCCTTTCACCTCGAGTAGAGTACCTACAGGAGTGCGAAGGCCGTCTCGGGATATCGCTTCGCGCTCCCAAGGCTCGTACACGATGCCCTCGTCACCCTCGTCCGTGTCGGACTCGGTTTCCTTGATCCATGTCTTTGCTTGTTTTGCCCGTAGCGACCGTTGCAGCAGGTCACGCGGAGCTTTCGTGCACCGAGCCAAGGCACACATTAGTTCGGATTCATGCTGGTCGATGAGGAATCGGTCCGCTTGCTCGCCAGCGGTTTCGGATCGGGCGTACTGCCCACGTATCCCTACAGGAGCGTTGTAAAACGCGTCGTAGATTGGCTTCGGTACCGAAAGCAAGACGGATGCACGATTGCAGCCAGCTAGCGTGGCCGTCTGAAATGGCTCCCATTCTGCACTGACTACCACTGAACTCTCAGCGATTTGACAAGCGATCTCGGAAAAGGAACTCCAAGCCAACAGCGCTTGTACGCGTTGAACCGGAACTGTGGAGGCGTAATGCCAAGCTTCTACCATCGTGTTCATTAGGCCCAACATAATGTACGTCCATCTTCAAGCGCTGGCTATAACTGGCACCTTGCGTCGGGCATTTTCCTGCGACGTAGGTCAACCGACCGCTATGCGGCACACGCCCCTACGACGGCAATGGGCACTTCGCCGTCTGGTCCCCAGCGGAGGTATCCATATCCCTCCACACTCCCCAAATCGCGGCATGCTACTGCGCGTACACCTTGGTAGTGCCCAACCTTGGCGGGAGTGGTTGCTGCGTCAGCGTGGAAACCAAGTCGCCCTCCGAAACTCCGGATAGGATGGCAACAATCGCCAGCAATGCATTTGCATTGACTTGACAAGGCGATTGCATTACCATGCACGACAATCCCTTCTTTGACCGGAGAGCGTCATGCCCGCCACCCTTGAAGTCGAATCCACGCTGACCGACCGTTACCAGACCACGGTGCCGGAAACCGTGCGCCGTGCCCTCCGGCTGGGTAAGCGCGACAAGATCCACTACACGATCCGCCCAAGCGGCGAAGTTGTGTTGACGCGGGCCGAGTCATCCGAGGGTGGCGACCCGGTGCTCGGTCAGTTCCTGGGCTTCCTGGCCCGCGACATCGCCCAGCATCCGGAGCGCCTGCAGGTCATCGACGCCAACTTCGTGCTGCGCCTTCAATTGCTGACCGGCGGCATCGAAGTTGATCTTGATCTCCCCCTGTCGGCGGACGATGAATGAGCGCGAGCAAGCTCGCACCCTTGGTCATTCATGGCTGGACGGTGTTCGCGCACCCCTTGTTCCTTGCACAAATTGAAGCTTTGGCCCAGCAGGTCGAGGCGTTCAGGCAAAAGGACCCCGTCGGGTACGTGAAGAAGAACGCCAACAAGCGACTGGCGGCGATCACCAAACTGGCGTTCGATGTCATCCCGCAAGACCCGACACGGCCGGAGTACCGCCAAGGCAACACCCTCGGCGAAGATCACAAGCACTGGTTCCGGGCCAAGTTCTTCCAGCAACACCGGCTGTTCTTCCGCTACCACGCGCAAGCCAAGGTGATCGTGTTCGCCTGGGTCAACGACGAGGACACCAAGCGCGCCTACGAGAGCAGCGACGACGCCTACCGGGTGTTCCGCAAGATGTTGGAAAGCGGCCATCCTCCGGACGACTGGAGCCAATTGCTGGCCGAGGCACGCGCCGAGTGCCAGCGCCTGCAGTTGTTCGCTACAGGCATTGCACCGTGAGGCTTGGCTCAGCCGGCGCGCTGGCGCGACGCAAGCACGCCAGCCTGAATCAAAACACCCCCGGAAACGACCCCCCGTCCATCAGCAGGTTCTGTCCGTTGATGTAGCCCGCATGCGCGCTGCACAGGTAGGCGCAGGTGTGGCCCAGCTCGTCGGGCTGGCCGAAGCGGTGGGCCGGGTGCTTGGCCAGGCGCGCGGCGCGCACCTCTTCGACCGAGCGGCCCTCGCGCTGGGCCTGGGCCGCGAAGTTGCCGGCCAGGCGCTGGGTGTCGAAGGTGCCGGGCAGCAGGTTGTTGATGGTCACGCCGCGCGCCACGGTGCTGCGCGCCAGGCCCGCGACGAAGCCGGTCAGGCCGCTGCGCGCGCCGACCGACAGGCCGAGGCCGTCCACCGGCGACTTCACCGCGCTCGAGGTGATGTTGACGATGCGGCCGAAGCCGCGCGCCAGCATGCCGTCCAGCGTGGCCTTGATCAGCTCGATCGGCGCCAGCATGTTGGCGTCGATCGCGCGCAGCCAGGCCTCGCGGTCCCAGTGGCGGAAGTCGCCGGGCGGCGGGCCACCGGCGTTGGTGACCAGGATGTCGAACTCGGGGTGGGCCGCGAAGATGCGCGCGCGCCCTTCCTCGCTGGCCACGTCGGCCGCCACCCAGGCCACCGGGCCAGTGCCCAGGGCCGCGAGCTCGGCCGCGGCCTCGCGCAGCGGCCCTTCGGTGCGGGCCACGATGACCAGCTGCGCGCCTTCGCGCACCAGCGCCTTGGCGCAGGCGTAGCCCAGACCGCTGCTGGCGCCGCAGACCAGCGCCTTCTTTCCGGCAATGCCGAGATCCATGGCGTGCCCTTTCACTCAGCTGTTGGCCCAGGGCATGGGCGACTCGTTCAGGCCCCAGTAGAAGCTCTTCTGGCTGCAGTACTCGAGGATGCCCAGGCGCCCTTTTTCCTGGCCGTAGCCGCTCATCTTGACGCCCGTGAACGGCGTGCTGATCGAGAACAGCTTGTAGGTGTTGACCCAGACCGTGCCGGTCTGCAGCGCGCGGCCTATGCGCCAGGCGTTCTTGAAGTCGCGCGTCCAGATGCCCGAGGCCAGGCCGAACATGTTGTCGTTGCACTGGGCGATCAGGTCGGCCTCGTCCTTCCAGGGCAAGAGGGCCAGCACCGGGCCGAAGATCTCCTCCTGGCACATGCGCGCGCTGTTGGGCAGGCCCTCGAACACGGTGGGCAGGTAGTAGCTGCCGGCGTCGTAGAAGCCGCCCGTGGGGCGCTCGCCGCCGCATAGCACGCGGCCGCCTTCCTCGCGGCCCAGCTGCACGTAGCGCTCCACGCTGGCGCGGTGGGCCAGGTTGACCAGCGGGCCCATCTGCGTGTCCTCGCGCGCGGGGTCGCCCACGCGCAGGCGCTGCACGCCCTCGAGCAGGCGGGCCTTGAATTCCTTGTAGAGGCTCTCGTGCACGAAGGCGCGCGAGCCGGCGATGCAGGACTCGCCCGAGCTGCTGAAGATGCCGTAGAGCACGCCGGCCACGGCATGGTCCAGGTCGGCGTCGGGCATCACGATGGTGGGCGACTTGCCGCCCAGCTCCAGCGAGGTCGGCATCAGCTTTTCCGCGGCCAGGCGCTGTATCCCTAAGCCGACATTGGTGCCGCCGGTGAAGGCGATGCGCTTGATCAGCGGGTGCTTGACCAGGGCGTCGCCGACGATGGAGCCCTTGCCGGGCAGCACGCTGACGATGCCGTCGGGCACGCCGGCCTGCTGGCAGATCCTGGCGAGCTCGATGGCCATGCGCGGCGTGATCTCGGCCGGCTTGAACACCACGGCGCAGCCGGCGGCCAGGGCCGGCGCGAGCTTCTGCGCCTCGCTGGCGATCGGGCTGTTCCAGGGCGTGATGGCGCCGACCACGCCCAGCGGCTCGTGCACGCTCATGCTCAGGTAGTCGCCGCGCGCGGGGGTGATCTGGTCTTCCCAGGTCTCGGCGGCGGCGCCGAAGAACTGGAAGGTGCCGGCGGCGCTGGCCACCAGGGCCCGGCATTCCTTGATCGGCTTGCCGTTGTCCAGGCGCTGCAGCTGGGCCAGCTCCTCGCCGCGCTCGCGTATGCCCTGGGCGATGCGGTAGAGGATGGCGGCGCGCTCGTGGTGCTTGAGGCGGGCCCATTCGGGGCGCTGGCGCGCCTGCTCGGCGGCCTGCACGGCCTCGTCGACATCGGCCGCGGTGGCGGCGTGCAGGCGGGCCACGGTGCTGCCGTCGTGCGGGTACTCGGTCGCGTACTCGGGGCCGGAGGCGTCGCGCCAGCAGCCGGCGATCAGGGTCTGGAGTTTCTCGGTCATGGCGGGCTCAGCCTAGGGTTAGAGGGTCAGCGCGGACACGCGGTTGTGCAGGAAGCGCAGCGCGGACAGCACCGTGAGCGCCGAGGTCTTGGGGTTGTCGGCCAGGGGCTTGCCGCGCATGGTGATGCGCATCTCGCCGAAGGCGCCGCGCGCCTCGATCTCGTGGATGTTCTCGCTGACCTGGGGGTCGGCCAGCAGGCGCACGCGCGTCTGGTCCAGGCCCAGGCCGGCAAGCGAAACCGTGGCCGCCACGTTGGCGTTCTTGGGGTACAGGCGCGCGGCCTCGCGCGCCGTGGCCTCGAGGATCACCGTGGGCTCCTTGAGCCCGGCCAGGTCGTGGGTCAGCTCGGCCGGCGTGCCGCGCCAGCTCTCGGCCGGCTTGCGGCCGGTGTAGACCACCTCGCTCAGGCCCGCCAGGCGGGCCGCGGCGATCGCGTCCACGCCTCCGATGGCGCCGGCCAGCAGATGGGCCTGGGTGCCGCCCTGCTCGGCCGCGTCGGCCAGTTGCTCGGGCAGGCCGGCCTCGGCCAGCGCGCCCACCGAGAGCACGGCGCATTCGACGCCGCGCGCCAGGGCCGGCAGCACATGCTCGGTCAGCGCGGCGTGGCCCGCGCATTCGAGCAGCAGCTGCGTGTGCTCGGGCACCTGCGAGCCGACGACGGCCGCTTCGCCCGCGAAAGCCTGGGCCTCGGCCACATGGGCCTCGGGCACGACAATGTGGCTGATCTTCAGGCCGGGCAGGCCGGCCGCGCGCTGGAACACCGAGCGGCCGATGGCACCGAAGCCGACCAGGGTCACTTGTTGGACAGGGCGCGACATGCTCAGTCCTTCTTCAAAATGGGGCCGGCGAAACGCGCCGAGAACGGGCCCCAGGCGTTCATGTCGACCTCGACCACCACCGGGCCGCGGGCCGCGAAGGCCGCGCTCAGCACCTCCTTGGTCTGGCTGGGGTCGGCGAGCTTGAAATGCCTGACCTTGAGGCTGGCGCAGAACTGCGCGAAGTCGGGCGTGTGCAGCTCCACATAGCAGTGGCGGCTGCCGTAGATGTCGTCCTGGATGTTCTTGATCACGCCGTAGCGGCTGTCGTTCATCAGCAGCACCACGAGGTCGGCCCTCTCCTGCGCCGCGCAGGCCAGCTCGCCCACGTTGAGCATGAAGCCGCCGTCGCCGGCCAGGGCCACGGTCTTGCGGCCCAGTTCGTGCTCGGTGTCGGCCACGGCCGTGCCTATGGCCATGGCCAGGCCCTGGCCTATGCCGCCGCCCAGGGCGTGCACGCCGGCGCGCGGGTGGTCCAGCACCGGAGCGCGGTTGCCCCACATGCTGTTGGACAGGGTGATGTCGCGCACCCACCAGAGCTTCTTGCCGGCCACCTCGGCCAGGGTGTTCTTGAGCTTGACGTAATTGCCCAGCGTGCCGTCGACCAGGCTGGCGGCCTCGGCGCGTGCGCGGGCCACATCGGCCACCAGCCCGGGGTCGACGCGCATGCGGCCTTCCAGGCGGTCGGCCAGCGCGTCCAGGCTCAGCTGGGCGTCGCCCTGGATGAAGCAGTCGCTCTGGTAGCCGCGGTTCTCTGCCAGCGCGTTGGCGTCGATGCGGTACAGGGCCTTGGGCAGCCTGAGCTTGTAGCTCAGCGTCTCGTTGCTGCGCAGGCGCGAGCCCACGACCAGCATGGCGTCGCAGCTCTCGTAGAGCTCCTCGGCGGGCTTTTGCAGGTTGTACGAGCCCAGCGAGGCCGGATGGTCCTCGGGCAGGATGCCGCGGCCCTGGACCGAGGTCACCACGCCCCAGCCCAGCTTGACCAGGCGCTCGACCGCCGCGCTGGCGCCGCGCGCGCCGCCGCCCAGCCACAGCAGCGGGCGGCGCGCGCCGGCCAGGCGCTCGGCCAGGGCGTCGAGCGCCGCGGCGCTGGGCACCAGGGGCGGCACGGCCAGCGGCGCGAGGTCGGCCGGCAGGTCCAGCAGCATCTTCTGCACGTCGATCGGGATCTCGATGCTCACAGGCCCGCAGGGCGGCGTGTGGGCCAGGCGCACGGCCTCGCGCAGCGTGGCCAGCGCGGTCTCGGGGTTGCGGATGCGGAAGGCCTCCTTGCCCACGGCCTTGAGCATGGCCAGCTGGGCCGGGTGCTCGTGGATGTAGCCGAGGTCGCGGTCCAGGTAGGGCGACTCGATCTGGCCGGTCAGGTGCAGGAGCGGCGTGCCGGCCGTGATGGCCTCGACCATGGCGCCCGCGGCGTTGCCGCAGCCGGTGCCGGTGCTGGTGACGCAGACGCCGAGCCCGCCCGTCACGCGGGCATAGGCGTCGGCCATGTTGCAAGCCCCAGCCTCGCCCCTGGCGGACACGAAGCGGATCTTCTCGCGCCGGTGGAACGCGTCGAGGATGGGCATGTTGTGAATGGAGATCACGCCGAAGGCGGCGCGAACCCCGCACTGCTCGAGGAAGCGGGCAGCGAGTTCGCCAACAGTGATGCGGGTGGGGCTTGAGTGTGTCATGCGGCGATCTTTTCTGAGGGGTTTGGCCAGCCGGCGCGCTGAGGCAGGTGGCTGATGCGTTGGGTCAATTGGGCGGCGGCCTGCTGCACCTGGGGCACCAGCTGGGCGGCCTGTTCGGGCGACACCTGCTGGGCCGGCACGGTGATGCTGATGGCGGCGACCACCTCGTGGCTGTCGTTGAACACGGGCGCCGCGATGGTGGAGATGCCGGTCTCGAAGCCGCCCTGGCTGATGCCATAGCCGTTGGCGCGGTCCTGGTCGATCTGGGCCTTGAGCTGGGCCAGGGTGGTGGGCGTCTTGGGCGTGTAGCTGGGCAGCGGGGTCTCGGGGTAGAGCTGGGACAGGGCCGCCATGTCGAGGTCGGCCAGCAGCAGGCGGCCCAGCACGGTGGCATGGGCCGGCAGGCGCGCGCCGACCTGGATCGAGTGGAACAGCGCGCTGCGGCCCGCGGCCTTGGCCACGAACACCACCTCGCGGCCGTCGCGCACCACCAGGTGGGCCGAGTAGCCCGTCAGGTCGCGCAGCTCGTCGATCACCGGGCGGCCATGCTCGGTCAGCTCCATCGAGGCCAGGTACTCGAAGCCCAGGCGCAGCACGCCTATGCTGAGCTTGTAGTTGGGGCTGTCGGGCACGCGCTCGACATAGCCCATCTGCTCCAGGGTCTGCAGCAGGCGGAACACCGAGGCGCGCGGCACCTCGAGGCGGCGCGAGAGCTCGGCACCGGTGAGCTGCGGCTCCTGGCGGGTGAAGCAGCCCAGCAGCTGCAGGCCCCGGGCCAGTCCGGGAACAAGGTAACGGTCGTCGGTGCTCATGGATAGTCCTCACGCTCAAGCAAACGGTTGATCAGATCCGCAGCTTCGAGGGCGCAGGCGTGTCCCACGGGCCCGAGGGAGACGTAGGGCGCGCCCGCCTGGCGGGCCAGGGCCTCGCAAGCCGGGGCTGGCGTGATGGTATCGGCTGCGCCGCTGGCCACGAGCAGGGGGCCGCGCCAGGCGCCCAGCAGGCCGGCCAGGTCGGCGCCGGCCAGCATCTGCGCGGCCTGGGTGTAGCCGGCCGGGTCGATCTGGGCCATGAGTTGCTTGACATAGGCCACCAGGGCCGGGTCGGCGGTGGGCGAGAGCATGGCCGCGCCGCGCTTGTCCGCCATGCCCTGGGGGCCCAGCTCGCGCAGGTTCGCGAGGCGGTCGGCGAGCTTGCTCTCGCGCAGCGCAGGCTCGGCCCGGCCATAGCCCAGGGCCGGCGAGAGCAGCGCCAGGCGCTGGACGCGCTCGGGGCGCTGGACCGCGGCGGCGGCGGCCATCAGGGCGCCCAGCGAATGGCCGACCAGGGTCAGCGGCGCGGGGGGCAGATCCAGCGCGTCCAGCCATTGCCAGACGCGGCGCCCATAGTCCTGCGCCTGCGGCTGGTCCATGGGCAGGGGCTCGCTCTGGCCATAGCCGGGCGCCTCCCAGGCCAGCACGGTGTGCGCGGCCTTCAAGGCCTCGAGCTGGCGCAGCCAGCTGCCCGAGGCCGAGCCGATGCCATGCAGCAGCACCCGCACTGGGCCCTGGCCGGCGCGCCGGTAGGCGATGGCGCCGCCTTGCGTGGCCACGCGCTGGACGGGAAACTGCAGGGACAGCTCGCAGAGGTTCATGGGCGTGAGGGCAGCAGGGTTCAGCCGAGGTTGCGCTTGATCTGGGTCAGCGGCGAATCGGGCGGGTAGACCGGGGTGATGGGCTTGGGCGAACCCAGCATCACGCACATCAGCGCGTCCTCGTCGCCGATGTTGTGCTCCTCGCGGTAGACGCCGGGCGGCACCGAGATCAGGTCGCGCTCGCCGAGCACGGCCTCCCAGCGCTGGCCGTCCTTCTCGCAGACCACCTTCATGGCGCCGCGCATCACGAAGAACACCTCTTCCACGTCGTAATGGATGTGCGAGGGGCCGATGTTGCCGGCCGGGATCACCATGGTGGAGAAGGTGAAGTGCGCCGAGGGCACGGTGTTGCTGTCCTTGGACACGCCGGTGCCGCCGGTGCCCACGTAGCGCATCTGGGCGCGGCGGTAGGTCGGATCGTAGTCGGCCTGGAACTTCAGCGCGTCCCAGTCGTAGCTGCGGCTGGACTTGCGCGCCACGCGGCTTTCCATCCACTGCGCAAAGCTCTGGCCCTCGGCCTGCATCATGGACTTCTGGATCTCGGCCTCGGGCGGGATCAGCGCGTCGTGCAGGCCGCGCTCGTTGAACTGGGGCTCGTTGGCGGCGAGGTTCGGTTTGTTCATCGTTTTCTCCGTTAGGTGAAAGGGTTTCAGTTCATGACGAAGCCGCCGTTGACCGGCAGCAGCTGGCCGGTCACGAAGGCGCTGCCGTCCGACAGCAGGAACAGCACGGCGGCCACCACGTCCTCGGGCAGCTGGGCGCGCGTGAGCGCGCGGCCCTCGGCGTAGAAGCGGTGCCGGGCCTCGGGCACGTAGGCGGTGGCCTCGACCAGGGTCAGGCCCGGCGCCACCGCGTTGACGGTGATCGCATCGGGGCCGAGCTCGCGCGCCATGGCGCGCGTCATGGAAATCACCGCGCCCTTGCTGGCCACGTAGGCCATCAGGCGCGGCGCGCCCCACAGGGCGGTGTCCGAGGCGATGTTGACCACGCGCCCGCGCCCGCCGGCCTTGAACCAGGGCTGGGCCGCCACGGTGGCCAGCCAGGTGCCGCGCACGTTGACCGACATGACCTGGTCCCAGGTCTCGACCGCGATCTCGTCCATGGCCTTGCCGCCCGAGTTGGTGATGGCGCCGTTGTTGACCAGGCCGTCCAGCCCGCCCAGCCATTCGCCGGCCTGGGCCGTGGCGGCGCGGATCGAGTCCGGGTCGGACAGGTCCATGGGGAAATAGCGCGCGGCCTCGGGCTGTTGTTCGTTCAGGGCCTGGGCCAGCTGCTCGCCGCGCTCGTGCAGCACGTCGCTCAGGGCCACGCGGGCGCCGGCGGCCACGCAGGCGCGGGCGAAGGCTTCGCCGAGCCCGCGCGCGGCGCCGGTGATCAGCACGCGGCGGCCGGCCAGAGAGATGGGGGTGGAGTGGGTGTGGCTCATGTTCAGTTCATCCGCGCAGTGGCCTTGGGCAGGTAGTGCAGCACGCGGGCCTCGGCCAGCACCACGGCGTAGTAGGCGACGATGCCGATCACGGTGAGCGCGCCTATCACCACGAACACGCCGGCCGTGTTGCCCTGGCCCTCGAAGAACACCAGCAGGTAGCCCAGGCCCATGTTGCCGCCCACCAGCTCGCCCACCACCACGCCGATCACGGCCAGGGTGCTGGCGATGCGCAGGCCCGAGAACAGGGCCGGCAGCGTGGTCGGGTACTCGACCATGCGGAACACCTGCAGGCGCGTGGCCGAGAAGGAGCGCGCCAGGTTGATCATGTCGGCGTCCATGGTGCGCATGGAAGACAGCACGTTGATCAGCACCGGGAAGAACACGATCAGGATGGCGACCAGGATCTTGGGGTAGACGGTGTAGCCCAGCCACATCACGAACAGCGGCGCGAAGGCCACCTTGGGCGCGATCTGCAACGCCAGCAGGTAGGGCGAGAGCACGGACTCGACCTTGGGCGACAGGCCCAGGGCGTAGCCGATCAGCGCGCCCAGCAGCGAGCCGAGCACGAAGCCGACCACCACCTCCAGCGTGGTGATGCCGGCGTGCCAGAGCAGCTTCTCGCCGCTCCAGATGCGACCGGCTTCCTCGGCCACGCGCGAGAGATGGGGCAGCACGAAGTCGGGCACGCCGATCGCGCCGGGGCCGAACTCCCAGACCCCCAGGAAGACGACGAGGACCAGCAGGCTCCAGAGCGCCGTGCTGTAGCGCTGCAGCATTTCGTTCATGATGGACAGACCTTCGGAGATGCGCGCTTACTTGGCGGACACGAACTGGTTGGTGTAGAGGTCCTTGAGCGGTACCTCGCGCGGCACGATGCCGTTGCTCACGTAGAACTTCTGCAGCTCGGCCAGGCGCTGCTCGTCCATCTGGCCCGGCAGCTTCTGGTTGGCGTAGACGTACTTGTTGTACATCTCGAAGGTCTTCTCTATCGTGGCTTCCTTGCCCTTGTGCGCCGTGACATGGGCGGCATAGGCCTTGGCCGCCTCCCTGGGGTTGGCCATGATGTCCTTCATGCCCTTGAGCGTGGCGCGCACCAGCTTCTGCACCAGCTGCGGGTTCTTCTGTATGGTCTCGTCCGAGACCAGGATGCCCTGGGCCATGCTCTTGAAGTAGACGTCGGCCGGGATGATCGTGACCTTGGCGCCGGCCTCCATGGCGTTGACGGTCCAGTCGGGCGTGGAGGCCATGGCCGTGGCCTTCCTGTTCACGAACAGCTGCCACACGCCGGCCGGGCCCGCGGCCTGGATGTCCAGGTCGTTCTTGCTCAGGCCCGACTTGCTGAGCATGCCCAGCAGGGCGTAGTAGGTGGTGTCGGTGTAGGCCAGGGTGGTGACGGTCTTGCCCTTGAGCTCGCGCGGGCTCTCGATCTTCGCGTCCTCGTGGCTGACCAGCTGCATCAGCGAGCCCGCGCCGATCACGGCCACGGCCTTGACCGGGATGCCCTGGGCGCGCGCGATGATGGGCGTGTCGCCGATCGCGCCGCCGATCACCGCGTTGCCCGCGCCGACCTGCTTGGCCACGTCCACGCCGCCGCGGCCGGTGACGAAGCTCACCTTCAGGCCTTCCTGCTCGTAGTAGCCCTTGGCCTGCGCCAGCATCCAGGGACCGAAGGCCGGCAGCGTGCCCGGCGCGGGCAGCAGGTAGGTCACCTCCTGCAGCTGGGCCTGGGCCAGCCCGGGCAGGGCCAGCAGGGCGGCGGCACCAGCCGCGAGGCAGGCGCGGCGCGTGCCACTCAGGGAACGGACGAGGGAGGCGTGCAGGGTCATGGCTTACTCCGGGTTGCGGGGGCGGGATGGGGAAGTGGCGCCGTGCTCAGTGCACGTCGGTATGCGCGTCGAGCTTGAGCAGGTCCATCAGGCGCGACACGTAGCCGCCCACCTCGGGGTGCTTGCGGCGCTGCATGGGCTTGTCGCGGTCGGGGATGTCGACCTCGATCTCCTCGACGATGGTGCCGGGCCGCTCGCTCATGACCAGGATGCGGTCGGACAGCGCCACGGCCTCGGCCAGGTCGTGGGTGATGAAGAGCACGGTCTTGCCGTGGGCGGCCACGGTCTGGGCCAGGTCCTGCTGCAGGATCATCTTGGTCTGCGCGTCCAGGGCCGAGAAGGGCTCGTCCATCAGCAGCACCAGCGGGTCCACCGCCAGGGTGCGCGCCATGGCGGCGCGCTGGCGCATGCCACCCGAGAGCTGGTGCGGGTAGCTGTGGCCGAAGCCCTTGAGGTGGCATTGCGCCAGCAGGCGCTCGGAGACCGCGCGGCGCTCGGCGGCCTTGACGCCGCGCAGCTCCAGGCCGAACTCCACGTTCTGCGAAATCGTGCGCCAGGGCATCAGCAGGTCCTTCTGCAGCATGAAGGCCACATGCTTGTTGGGGCCGGTCACCGGCTCGCCGTTGACCAGCACCCGGCCGGCCGAGGGCTTGGCCAGGCCCGAGCCCATGTTCAGCAGCGTGCTCTTGCCGCAGCCCGAGGGGCCGATCAGCGACACCACCTCGCCGGGCTGTATGGCCAGATTCACGTTGCGCGCCGCCAGCACCTCCTGGGCCCGCCCGCGGGCCGGAAAGCGCTTGTCCACGCCCATGAATTCGATCGCGGGAACGCCCGCGGACTGGCCGGCCGCGGCACCGGACGGGCGCTGGGAATCGGAGACCGTCCCGGCGGGCGCGCTGACATTGCTCATGACTCTCATTTGACCTCGTCCGTTTAGCTAATGAAACGTTGATTCACTTAGGAAGCAGTATTCTCCCACGCTTGAACAGCGTCAACCTTTACCCGAGCGGGGAAGGTGGTTATTTCGATGCAGGATGTGAAAAAGGGCCGCAATACCGCGCCGGATCTTGCGCCTGGCAGATACCGGCGATCACTTGGACACCAACTTGGGTGCGGTTAGGAATCGTCAAGCTAACCGGTCAAGGAATCGGCTCAAATGAGTTCGCTAGCTTGTCTGAGAACGTGGGCCGTTTCTACCAAGCCGTATTTCGCCTCCAAGGTTTCGGCGAAGTGGTCTGGCGTAAAGGTTGGATTCCTAAGCCTTGCGCGCATCGCTTTGAACGCGGGCAGTACTCTCAACGGCTCCAGGTCCAGTTGAGCAACCAGGAATGAGTCCGGATGGAGAATTTCGATCCCCAACGGGGCAACTACGGCAGCGGGAAAGTCCTTGAGGTTGACAGTGACGATGCAGTCGGCGTGTCCTGCAATAGCAGCTGCAAGCACGTGACGATCGTCCGGGTCAGGCAGTCCCTCAATACAGGGTTCCAAGGGCTGCCAAGCTTCGGCGGGAACTTCCCAGTCCGGACAGGCGTCGTGCATGGCATCCCGACGGGTATCGAAGGAGCCCTGAGGGACGCCACGTTGCTGAGCAAGATTGCGAGTCCACTCATCGTCGATGCGGGCAGTCCATCTGGCTGCGTAGATGCCGGTGCCAGCCACGCTCATCAATGCGTCGCAGACGGCGATGGGATAGAGAACGCAGGCATCCAGCAATGCCGTGTAGCGCGGGTGCCCAGCCATTCAAGTCAAGCCGTCAGTATTCAAGTCCCAGCTCGCGTGCGTTCTCCGCCATCCTGTCCAGCGCTGCTTGCTGGCGGGCACGCATTGCCTTGGCGTACGTGAGCAAGTCCTCGAACAAGATGCGTCGGTGAGAGCCCACCATCCTATGGGGCAGACGACCTTCGGCAATTTCCTTGATCACAAACGGGCGCGAGACGTTCAGGAAGTTGGCCGCTTCGACAGTGGAAAGCTCCTGCTTCTCATGAAGCAGAACGACAGGCTGGCGTTGGGCCATCAAACCCAGCACCTTGCCGATAACCCGCAGCGCCTGAGGTGGCACTGACACCGTGGGACCCTCGCCTTCATCGCTCACCACAGTAATCGATGCCGCACGGGAATGATCCAGGGATTCCATGATGACCCTCTGAGCAGTCCGAGCCATCTCCACCTCATCGGCGCTGAGGTCAGGGGGGACCAGCCTTTCCCGGTCGATCGTTGTCATTGCTCTCTCCTTGCTCGTCAGTGCTACATGTGCACCGCGGCTTATGTTTTCCAAGCTCGGAATCCAAGTATAGGATGCAAGTGAAATAAATGCAGCACATGAAGCATATGTCCTTGAGTGGGCACCGTTCACAGGGAAGCTCGCTCGGGCCAGGCTCGGAGGCCTCCAGACGACCACAAACCTTTTCGTCGAACGCCGCGCCATTCAAGAATGGGCACTAGACGTTCTTGGAAGTCGGGCTACTTCCCTATGCAGAACTGCGAAAAAATCACGCCCAGCAGGTCGTCCGACGTGAACTCGCCGGTGATGTCGCCCAGGGCGTTCTGGGCCAGGCGCAGCTCCTCGGCCAGCAGGTCCAGCGCGGCGGCCTGGGCCGCCAAGTGGGCTGCGGCCAGGTCCAGGTGCTCGGCCACGCGGCGCAGGGCCTGGACATGGCGCTCGCGCGCGATGAACAGGCCCTCGGCGGCCGACTGCCAGCCGGCCAGGGCCAGCAGGCGCTGGCGCAGCGCCTCAAGGCCCTCGCCGGTGCGCGCCGAGAGGGTCAGGCCGCCGAGCGGCACGGCGGCACCGGGCGCGGCGTCGTGCTTGTTCCAGCAGTCGAGCACCGGCACGCGCGCCGGCAGCTTCTCGGCCAGGGTGCGCGCGATGGCTTCGTCGGCCGCGCGGTAGTCGGGCAGGCTGCTGCGCGTGAGGTCGTGCAGGAACAGCACGGCGTCGGCCGCCTCGATCTGGCCCCAGGCGCGCGCGATGCCTATCTTCTCGACCTCGTCGACCTCGGGCAGGCCGCTTTCGCGCAGGCCGGCCGTGTCGATCACGTGCAGCGGCACGCCCGCTATCTGTATGGTCTGCTGCACCACGTCGCGCGTGGTGCCGGCGATAGCCGTGACGATGGCGAGCTCGGCGCCGGCCAGGGCGTTGAGCAGCGAGCTCTTGCCGGCGTTGGGCTGGCCCGCGATCACCACCTTGATGCCCTCGCGCAGCAGCGCACCCTGGCGCGCGCGCGCCATGACCTGGGCCAGGCGGTCCTGCAGCCGCGCCAGCTGGCCCCGGGCGTCGGCCTGCTGCAGGAAGTCGATCTCCTCCTCGGGGAAGTCCAGCGTGGCCTCGACCAGCATGCGCAGGTGGACCAGGGCGTCGCGCAGCCCATGGATCTCGCGCGAGAACTCGCCCGACAGCGAGCGGCTGGCGCTGCGCGCCGCGGCCTCGGTGCTGGCGTCGATCAGGTCGGCGATGGCCTCGGCCTGGGCCAGGTCGATCTTGCCGTTGAGGAAGGCGCGCTCGCTGAACTCGCCGGGCTGGGCCAGGCGCAGGCCCTGCAGGCCCGCCAGGCGCGGCCGGCCGCTGGCGGCATCGGCCTCGGCGCCCGCCGCCAGGCAGCGCGCCAGCAGCAGCTGCAGCACCACGGGGCCGCCGTGCGCCTGCAGCTCCAGCACGTCCTCGCCGGTGTAGGAATGCGGGGCCGGAAAGTGGATCGCCAGGCCCTGGTCGATCGTCGAGCCGTCGGCGTCGCGGAACGCCAGGTAGCTGGCCTCGCGGGGCTTGAGCGCGCGGCCGCAGACCGCCTGGACGATGGCCGAGATGTCCTTGCCCGAGACGCGCACGATGCCCACCGCGCCGCGCCCGGGGGCGGTGGCGATGGCGGCGATGGGGTCATGGTGGCGGGCCAGCATGGGGTGCAAAGACAAGGGCCGCTCGAAGCGGCCCCGGGTTTACTTGAACTTCGGCAGGTTGAACTGCGGCGGCACGCCCATGCGCGTGTTGATCAGCCACTGCTGGGCGATCGACAGGATGTTGTTGGTCAGCCAGTACAGCACCAGGCCGGCCGGGAAGAAGAAGAACATCACGCTGAACACCAGCGGCATGATCCACATCATCTTGGCCTGCATGGGGTCGGGCGGGGCCGGGTTCAGCGCAGTCTGCAGCAGGGTGGTCAGGGTCATGACCAGGGGCAGGATGAAGAAGGGATCGGGCGCGGACAGGTCGCGCACCCAGCCTATCCAGGGCGCGTTGCGCATCTCGACGCTGGACAGCAGCACCCAGTAGAGCGCGATGAACACCGGAATCTGGATCACGATGGGAAAGCACCCGCCCATGGGGTTGACCTTCTCCTCGCGGTAGATGCGCATCATCTCCTGCTGCATCTGCTGCGGCTTGTCCTTCAGGCGCTCGCGCATCTCCATGATGCGCGGGTTGATGGCCTTCATCTTGGCCATGCTGGCGTAGGCCTTGGCGTTGAGCCAGTAGAAGGCGATCTTGAGCAGCACCACCAGCGCCACGATGGCCCAGCCCCAGTTGTGCAGCAGGCCGTAGAGCTTGTCCAGCAGCCAGTACAGCGGCTTGGCCAGGATGGTCAGCCAGCCGTAGTCCTTGACCAGCTCCAGGCCCGGCGCCAGCGACTCCAGCATCTTCTCTTCCTGCGGACCGACGAACAGCTTCGCCTCGACGGCCTTGGACTGGCCCGGGGCGATCTCGGCCAGCGGCGTGATCATGCCGGCGGCGTAAAGGTTGTTGTCCACCTTGCGCAGGAAGTTCTCGCGCTGCACGCCGTCGCCCAGCAGCCAGGCGCTGGCGAAGTAATGCTGCACCATGGCCACATAGCCGTTGGGCGAGCTCTTGTCGATCTCGGCCTTGTTCTTCTCGATGTCGCTGAACTCGACCTTGTGGTATTTCTTGGCGTCGGTGTAGATGGCCGGGCCGGTGAAGGTGGAGTAGAACGAGGACTCGCCGGCCGGCTTGTTGCCGTCGCGCACCAGCTGCAGGTAGAGCTGCGGCGACACGGGGGCCGCGCCGGTGTTCACCACCTCGTGGCGCACGGCCATGGCGTAGCTGCCGCGCTTGAGGCTGTAGGTCTTGACCAGCTTGACGCCGCCCAGGTCGGCCGACTCGAACTTCACGCTGAGCTCGTCGCTGCCGTCCTTGAGCGCGCGCTCGCCGCTGAACTTCATGGGCGTCTTGTGCGTGGGGAAGGCACCGCCGATCAGGCCGGTCTGGGCCAGGTAGACGCGCTCCTGGCTCTCGTCCAGCAGCACGAAGGGCTTGCTGCGGTCGGCCAGGTCGTTGTGGCGCACGAACTCGGCGCGCACCAGCGAGCCGCCCTCGGTGTCGAAGCTCAGCTTGAGCACGTCGGTGCTGACCGCTATGCGCTCGCGCGGGATCGCCGGGGCGGGCGTGGTGGCGGTGGCTGTGGTGGCCGGCACCTGGGCCAGCGGCGAGGTGGTAGCGGCAGAGGGCACGCTGGCCGCGCCGGCCGGCGCGGAAGCGGCGCCGCCGGGGGCCGCGGCCGTCACGGCCGGCGGGGTGGGCGAGGGGAAAAAGGTCGCCTTGTGCCCGTTGTAGACCTGCCACTGGTCCCACAGCAGAACCATGGAGAAACCAAAAATCACCCACAGGATGGTGCGGCGGATATCGTTCATGAAGACTTCTTCTGGAAGGTGGGGGAAAGCAGCCGGCTCAACAGCCTGGGCGGATGCTCGGGCACCGGGTCGCAGCCACCGGCGCACCAGGGCTGGCAGCGCGCCAGGCGGCGCAGCGTCAGGTAGCTGCCGGCCGCGGCGCCATGGCGCTCGAGCGCTTCGAGCGCATAGACCGAGCAGGTGGGCTCGAAGCGGCAGTCCGAACCCAGCCAGGGGCTCAGCAGCAGGCGGTAGCCGCGCACCAGGCCGGCCAGCAGGCGTGCGATCATGGGGCCACCCCGGCGGCCGGCCGCGCGGCGCGGGCGAACAGCTGCTCGAGCTCGCCGCGCACCGCGCGCTTGAGCGGCTCGGACTTGGCGCTGACGAACTCGGCGCGGTCGAAGCCCGCGCGCAGCCGCACCACATGGGCGGCCAGCGGCAGGCGCGAGGCGAAGGCCGCGCTCACGGCGTAGATCTGGCGCTTGATGGTGTTGCGCGTCACGGCGCGGCGCGCCCAGCGCTTGGGCACCAGGGCCCCCAGCCAGACATCTTGAACGACAAACAGGGCCTGCGGTCGATGCGACCCAGGCCCTGAAGGCGTTTCGCTGGCGGGAGGCGATGCGTTCAGCGCCGCGCGGTGCAGGACGAAGTGCGCGGTGCGTGACACCGTGCCGCCGGCCATGACCGCCTGGAACTGCGAACGCGTTTTCAGCCGCTGCACGGTACCGCCCTGCGCAGACAAGGCACAAGGCCCGCCGGAGTCCGCAGGTGCGGACTCAGACGGCCAGACGCTTGCGGCCCTTGGCGCGACGCGCGTTGATGACGGCACGGCCGCCGCGGGTCTTCATGCGGACCAGGAAGCCGTGGGTACGGGCGCGGCGCGTCTTGGAGGGCTGGTAAGTGCGTTTCATGATCTAGGTTCCTCTGGGGGTACGACGGGTTCTATGGCGGCATGATGGCCCTGCTCTGCTCTGGCTAGGCCCTTCTGGACGAAGCCGGTAGCAGCCCTCGGCCCTCTACCCCCATGCCCTGGGCCGACTGCCCAGGAAAATTTGTCCCGGATTTCTCGGGAAACCCGCGATTATCACAAATTTTCGCCGCCTCGGCAATGCTGGGGGCCTCGGCGCGGCGCAGGCGCCACATCGGCGCCGGCCACCCTTTCCCGTGTGGATAAATTCTTGATAATTTAGAATCGCCGGTCGCGTACATTCGAAATATCCACAGAAGCCTATAACCATAATGTCCGATGGATTCCATGCCAGCCCGGCAGCCTCAGCGGCCGCCGGCGCGGGACAAAGCCTGTGGCAGGCCTGCGTCGACCAGCTCGCGCAGGAGCTGCCCGAGCAGCAGTTCAACACCTGGATCAAGCCGCTGACGGCCCAGGTCACCGAAGACTTCTCCAAGGTCACCGTTTTCGTCGCCAACCGCTTCAAGCTGGACTGGGTGCGTGCCCAGTACGCCGGGCGCATCGCCGGCCTGCTGGAAAAGCTCTACGGCCAGCCGGTGCAACTTGAGTTAGCCCTCACTCCGCGTGAGGGCCCCGTCAAGACTTATGCCGCGCCGCGCCCGCCGAGCTTCGAAGCGCCCACCGAAGCGGCCGAGCCCGACACCGAACCGGTGGCCAACGGCTTCAAGAGCCGGCTCAACACGGCCCTGACCTTCGACACCCTGGTCGAGGGCACGGCCAACCGCATGGCGCGCGCCGCCGCCATGCACGTGGCCGGCATGCCGGGCCAGCTCTACAACCCGCTGTTCATCTACGGCGGCGTGGGCCTGGGCAAGACCCACCTGGTGCACGCGGTCGGCAACAAGCTGCTGGCCGACCGCCCCGACGCCAAAGTTCTCTACATCCACGCCGAGCAGTTCGTGTCGGATGTGGTCAAGGCCTACCAGCGCAAGACTTTCGACGAGTTCAAGGAGCGCTACCACTCGCTGGACCTGCTGCTGATCGACGACGTGCAGTTCTTCGCCAACAAGGACCGCACCCAGGAGGAGTTCTTCAACGCCTTCGAGGCGCTGCTGGCCAAGAAGTCGCACATCGTGATGACCAGCGACACCTACCCCAAGGGCCTGGCCGACATCCACGAGCGCCTGGTCTCGCGCTTCGACTCGGGCCTCACGGTGGCGATCGAGCCGCCCGAGCTCGAGATGCGCGTGGCCATCCTGATCAACAAGGCGCGCGCCGAGGGCGCCGAGATGCCCGAGGAAGTGGCCTTCTTCGTCGCCAAGAACGTGCGCTCCAACGTGCGCGAGCTCGAGGGCGCGCTGCGCAAGATCCTGGCCTATTCGCGCTTCAACCAGAAGGAAATCTCGATCCAGCTGGCACGCGAGGCGCTGCGCGACCTGCTGTCGATCCAGAACCGGCAGATCAGCGTGGAGAACATCCAGAAGACGGTGGCCGACTACTACAAGATCAAGGTCGCCGACATGTACTCCAAGAAGCGCCCGGCCAGCATCGCGCGGCCGCGCCAGATCGCCATGTACCTGGCCAAGGAGCTGACGCAAAAGAGCCTGCCCGAGATCGGCGAGCTGTTCGGCGGGCGCGACCACACGACGGTGCTGCACGCGGTGCGCAAGATCTCCGCCGAGCGCCAGCAGCTGACCGAGCTGAACCAGCAGCTGCACGTGCTGGAGCAGACGCTCAAGGGCTGATGAAAAAGGCGAAAATGGCGGATTGGGCCGCCGGAGGGCGCCTTGTAACCAGAACCAGAAACCACCCCAACCGAGGTTGACATGATCGTCCTGAAGGCAACACAAGACAAGCTGCTCGCGGTGCTGCAATCCGTGTCCGGCATCGTGGAGCGGCGCCACACGCTGCCCATCCTGGCCAACCTGCTGATCCGCAAGACCGGATCCAGCGTGCAGCTGACGACCAGCGACCTCGAAATCCAGATCCGCACCACGGCCGAGCTCGACGGCGACGCCGGCAGCTTCACCACCACGGTGGGCGCGCGCAAGCTGATCGACATCCTGCGCACCATGCCGGCCGACCAGACCGTGAGCCTGGAATCCAACCAGGCCAAGCTGATCCTCAAGGGCGGCAAGAGCAAGTTCACGCTGCAGACCCTGCCGGCCGAAGACTTCCCCCTGGTGCAGGAGGCGGCCAGCTTCGGCCCCGCCTTCAGCGTGCCGCAGAAGACGCTCAAGGACCTGCTGGGCCAGGTCTCGTTCGCCATGGCGGTGCACGACATCCGCTACTACCTCAACGGCATCCTGTTCGTGGCCGAGGGCAAGCAGCTGTCGCTGGTGGCCACCGACGGCCACCGCCTGGCCTACGCCTCGGCCACGCTGGACGTGGAAGTGCCCAAGCAGGAGGTGATCCTGCCGCGCAAGACCGTGCTGGAGCTGCAGCGCCTGCTGTCCGACGCCGGCGGCGAGAACCAGCCCCACATCGAGATGCAGTTCGCCAGCAACCAGGCCAAGTTCAGCTTCGGCGGCATGGAGTTCGTGAGCAAGCTGGTGGAGGGCAAGTTCCCCGACTACAACCGCGTGATCCCGCGCCACCACAAGAACAGCGTGACCCTGGGCCGCCAACCGCTGCTGGCCAGCCTGCAGCGCACCGCCATCCTGACCAGCGAGAAGTTCAAGGGCGTGCGCCTGAACGTCGAGCCCGGCACCCTGCGCGTGGCCTCCAACAACGCCGAGCAGGAAGAGGCCGTGGACGAGCTCGACATCGACTACGGCGGCGACAGCATAGAAATCGGCTTCAACGTGAGCTACCTGATCGACGCCCTGGCCAACATGGACCAGGACATGGTGAAGATCGACCTGCAGGACGCCAACAGCTCGGCGCTGGTCACGATTCCGGAAAACGCGACGTTCAAGTACGTCGTCATGCCGATGCGCATCTGACCCCCGCCGGGGCCCTACCCGCCGGAACCCGCGCCCCGACGCGGGTTTTGGCCTTTGAAGAGATTGAGTGAGCTGACCATGACCGAAGAGAACAAGCCCAGCGGCGAGGAATACACCACCGCCCAGCCGCGCATCGACGTGCACCAGGCGAATGCGTCCGAGGGCTATGGCGAGGGCGCGATCCAGATCCTGGAAGGCCTGGAGGCCGTGCGCAAGCGCCCCGGCATGTACATCGGCGACACCTCGGACGGCACCGGCCTGCACCATCTGGTGTTCGAGGTGGTCGACAACTCGATCGACGAGGCCCTGGCCGGCCACTGCGACGACATCGTCGTCACCATCCACACCGACAACTCGATCAGCGTCACCGACAACGGCCGCGGCATCCCCACCGGCGTGAAGATGGACGACAAGCACGAGCCCAAGCGCTCGGCCGCCGAGATCGCGCTGACCGAGCTGCACGCGGGCGGCAAGTTCAACCAGAACAGCTACAAGGTCTCGGGCGGCCTGCACGGCGTGGGCGTGTCCTGCGTGAACGCGCTGTCCAAATGGCTGCGCCTCACGGTGCGGCGCGACGGCAAGGTGCACCAGATCGAGTTCGCGCGCGGCTTCGTGCAGAACCGCCAGCTCGGGACCGTGGACGGCCACGAGGTCTCGCCCATGAAGGTGACCGGCGCCACCGAGAAGCGCGGCACCGAGGTGCATTTCCTGCCCGACACCGAGATCTTCCAGCAGAACAGCGAGTTCCACTACGAGATCCTGGCCAAGCGCCTGCGCGAGCTGTCCTTCCTGAACAACGGCGTGCGCATCCGCCTCAAGGACGAGCGCTCGGGGGGCAAGGAAGACGACTTCTCCGGCGCCGGCGGCGTCAAGGGCTTCGTCGACTTCATCAACGCCAACAAGAAGGTGCTGCACCCCAACGCCTTCCACGCCACGGGCGAGCGCCCGGCCGACAGCTACGGCGGCATCCCCGGCACCAGCATAGGCGTGGAAGTGGCCATGCAGTGGAACGACGGCTACAACGAGTCCGTGCTCTGCTTCACCAACAACATCCCGCAGCGCGACGGCGGCACCCACCTGACCGGCCTGCGCGCCGCGATGACGCGCGTGATCAGCAAGTACATCGAAAGCAACGAGCTGGCCAAGAAGGCCAAGGTCGAGGTCAGCGGCGACGACATGCGCGAGGGCCTGTGCTGTGTTCTCTCAGTCAAGGTGCCCGAGCCCAAGTTCAGCAGCCAGACCAAGGACAAGCTGGTCAGCTCCGAGGTGCGCGCCCCGGTGGAAGACATCGTGGCCAGGGCCCTGACCGAGTTCCTCGAAGAGCGGCCCAACGACGCCAAGATCATCTGCGGCAAGATCGTCGAGGCCGCAAGAGCCCGCGAAGCCGCGCGCAAGGCGCGCGAGATGACGCGCCGCAAGGGCGTGCTGGACGGCATGGGCCTGCCCGGCAAGCTGGCCGACTGCCAGGAGAAAGACCCGGCGCTGTGCGAGATCTACATCGTCGAGGGTGACTCCGCCGGCGGCTCGGCCAAACAGGGCCGCGACCGCAAGTTCCAGGCCATCCTGCCGCTGCGCGGCAAGATCCTGAACGTGGAGAAGGCGCGCTACGAGAAGCTGCTGACCAGCAACGAAATCGTCACCCTGATCACGGCCCTGGGCACCGGCATAGGCAAGGCGGCGGTGGAGTCGGGCAAGAGCGGCGTGGACGACTTCAACATCGACAAGCTGCGCTACCACCGCATCATCATCATGACCGACGCCGACGTCGACGGCGCCCACATCCGCACCCTGCTGCTGACCTTCTTCTACCGCCAGATGCCCGATCTGGTGGAGCGCGGCCACATCTACATCGCGCAGCCGCCGCTGTACAAGGTGAAGGCCGGCAAGGAGGAGCTCTACCTCAAGGACGCCGCCGCGCTGGACGGCTTCCTGCTGCGCATCGCGCTCAAGGACGCGAGCGTGTTCACCGGTGGCGATGCGCCGCAGACCCTGGCCGGCGACACCCTGGCCGAGCTGGCGCGCAAGCACCAGGTGGCCGAGAGCGTGATCGCGCGCCTGTCGGCCTTCATGGACGCCGAGGCCCTGCGCGCCATGGCGGACGGCGTGTCCATCAACCTCGACAGCGTGGAGCAGGCCGAGGCCAGCGCCGTGGCGCTGCAGGTCAAGCTGCGCGAGCTGACCACCACCGGCGTGCCGGCCGAGGTGGCGGGCGAATTCGACGTGCGCAGCGACAAGCCCATACTGCGCATCAGCCGCCGCCACCACGGCAACATCAAGAGCAGCGTGATCACGCAGGACTTCGTGCACGGCGCCGACTACGCGGCCCTGGCCGAGGCCGCAGAAACCTTCCGCGGCCTGCTCGGCGAGGGCGCCAAGGTCATGCGCGGCGAGGGCGAGCGGCAGAAGGAAGAAAAGGCCGGCGACTTCCGCCAGGCCATGGCCTGGCTGATCGCCGAGGCCGAGCGCACCACCAGCCGCCAGCGCTACAAGGGCCTGGGCGAGATGAACCCCGAGCAGCTGTGGGAAACCACCATGGACCCCCAGGTGCGCCGCCTGCTGCGCGTGCAGATCGAAGACGCCATCGAGGCCGACCGCGTGTTCACCATGCTGATGGGCGACGAGGTGGAGCCGCGCAGGGACTTCATCGAGACGAATGCGTTGAGGGCGGGGAATATTGACGTTTGATGGGAATGTCGACACCCAACACTTTGCCGGCCTGCCCGCAATGCGGGCTTGAGAACACCTACGTCGACAGCGACAACTACATCTGTCCGGATTGCTGCTTCGAATGGCCGATGGTCGAGGCTGCTGCAGAGGACGATGACGCCTCAGACTTCGTCGTGCGCGACGCCAACGGCAATTCGCTTGCCGATGGCGACACCGTGATCTTGGTGAAAGACCTGAAGGTCAAGGGCTCGTCCTCGGTGCTGAAGAAGGGCACCAAGATCAAGAGCATCCGGCTGGTGGACGGCGCCGATGGCCACAACGTCGACTGTAAGACCGACCTTGGCAGCATGCTCCTCAAATCGGAGTTCCTGAAGAAGGCCTGACGTCCATGACCGCCCGGGCGTACTACAGCGATTCCATTACTGATTTTCTCGGGCGCTCATCTAACGAAATTCTCGGGGCGCTTACAGCAAAGAGCACCTTTGCTGTCGAAGCAACCCAGCGCGATGCGTGGGCAGAACAGATCCGCCTTCTTCACATAAACCTGGCCCCCTATGTCCAACGGGGCAAGGTGTATTTCGAGTACGCCATCCCACGCCTTGGTAAGCGAATCGATGTGGTGCTGCTCATCGAACATGTGCTCTTTGTGCTCGAATTTAAGGTCGGCGAAGATACCTTCCCGTCCTACGCCGTTGATCAGGTCTGGGACTACGCAATCGATCTGAAGAACTTCCACGAGACCACCCACGACAAAGCCGTCGTTCCTGTACTGATCGCCACCCGTGCGACCGAGCAACCGCTACTGCCGGAGACCACGCTGCAAGATGACGGCGTACTGCGACCAATGTGCATCGCTCCGCGCCAGATCGGGGATCTCATAGAACTGGCGCTGCAGTTCTGTGACGGTCCGGCGATTGCCCCCGCACAGTGGGAGACCGGCGGGTATCACCCCACACCTACCATCATCGAGGCAGCCATGGCCTTGTATGGTGGCCACGCCGTCACCGACATCTCGCGCAGCGATGCCGCGGCCATCAATTTGAGCCAAACATCCGATGCGATCTCCAGCATCATCGAGTCGTCACAAATCAATCGGCACAAAGTCCTTTGTCTAGTCACCGGAGTACCCGGCGCCGGGAAGACCCTCGTAGGACTCAACATCGCCAACCAGCATACGGACAAAGACAGCGCGCTGTATTCCGTGTTCTTGTCAGGCAATGGTCCCTTGGTTGATATCTTGCGTGAGGCATTGGCCCGCGACAGTGTGCGTCGAGAGGCCGAAGGTGGACGCAAGCTAAAGAAAGGCGAGGCGCTCAGCCGTGTCAAGCAGTTCATTCAGAACGTCCATCATTTCCGAGATGACTGTCTAATCGATCTCGAACGACCACCGATTGAGCATGTCGCCATCTTTGACGAAGCGCAGCGGGCCTGGAACCTGGAGCAAACCGCGGCGTTCATGCAGCGCAAGAAGCAACGCCCTGGCTTCAGTCAATCTGAGCCGGAATTCTTGATTTCCTGCCTCGACCGCCATCGAGACTGGGCGGTCGTCATCTGTCTTGTTGGCGGCGGTCAGGAGATCAATACCGGCGAAGCGGGCATCGAAGAGTGGATCGATGCCCTCCGGCGATCGTTTCCGGACTGGCATGTCCACATGTCACCGCGTCTGCACGATGACGAATACGGTGCGGGCCGAATCCTCGAAGCGGTGCAAGGTCATGGCAACGTGCATTTCAGTGACGATTTGCACCTGCGCGTGTCTATGCGATCCTTCCGTTCGGAGCATGTGTCTGCGCTCGTGAAGCAGCTGCTGGACCGTGACATCGCGCAAGCGCGGCAATCGTTGGAGCTAGTGACGAAGCGCTTTCCCATACTGATAACACGCCATCTGGGCCAGGCAAAAGCCTGGCTGAAAGCCCAGGCGAGAGGTAGCGAACGTTATGGGCTCGTCGTGTCTTCACAGGCACAGCGCCTCAAGCCGCACGCCATCGACGTCCGGTCACCCATAGACCCCATTCACTGGTTTCTTGATGGCAAAGACGACGTACGCTCGTCGTACTACCTCGAGGATGTCGCGACCGAATTCCATGTGCAGGGGCTGGAACTCGACTGGGCATGCGTCGTTTGGGATGGCGACTTCCGACACAGCCCGGATGGCTGGCAGCATTTCTCATTTGTTGGCTCTCGCTGGCAACATATTCACAAAGCTGAACGTCAGACCTATCTCAAGAATGCCTACCGCGTGCTGCTGACTCGTGCCCGGCAGGGTATGGTCATCGTTGTGCCAGAAGGTGACCGCAACGATCCGACCCGTTTGCCACAGTTCTGCGACTCGACGTTTGATTACCTGCTGAGCCTTGGCTTGGCGCAGATTTGATGCCCGCGCGACAGGCCTTCACCGAGTGCAGAGCGTGCGAGGCGTCGGCGCTGTGTCACAGCAATTAGCACCACGATCGGTCATGAGCCTTGCTGAGTATCAGGACAAGTTCAAGCGACTCGTCGTCAACATGAGCGGCGGGCGCGCGAGCCCGCACAAGCTTTGCATGTTGCTGGCTGTGCTGGACCTGGCCCGGGCCGGCGGAATAGCAGAGAACCGCGTGCTCTATGCGCCCCCACTGCTCGAACGCTACAACCGCTTCTTCTCGGCGGTGAGGGCGCCGGGCGATCACCCCAATCCGTACTTTCCGTTCTTCCACCTTGAGGGAAAGCTGCGAGGAGGCGGAACCAGCTTCTGGCATTTGAAGCCGCTGCCGGGGCGCGAGGCCGTCCTGGCCGCGATGGCGACGGCCCGCAGTCCTTCTGACATAACGGCCAACATCGAATGCGCAGCACTCGACGAAGAATTGTTCGACCTGCTGCAGCAGCCAGTGACCCTGGAGGCGCTGGCCGAGACGATCTCCACGCACTGGCTCGATCGAGGGCTGCAAGACTTGCGCGGTATCGCCGCCGCCAGCAGCGAGATCAGCCGCTACGAGCAGCGCCTGCGGCTCGGGTCTGTCGCAACGGCCACCGAGGGCCCGCCCCCAGCCTATGTACGCGATCCAGCGTTCCGCCGTTTGGTCACGGAGCTGTATGACTACCGCTGCGCGGCCACGGGCGTCCGCATCCTGCTGCCTACCGGTGAGGCCATGGTCGAGGCCGCGCACATCCATCCCTTCAGCGAGGCGGGCGATGACGACCCGCGTAACGGCCTCGCGCTGACGCCCAACATGCACTGGGCCATGGACCGCAACCTGATCGCCCCCGGCCCCGATCTAAAGTGGCATGTGAGTCCTGTCCTGGACGACCGCCTGCCCGACCTCGCCATGCTGATAAACCTCGAAGGCAAGGCGTTGATCCTGCCAACGCAGGCCCGCTTCGCGCCCAAGCGCGAAGCGCTGGAGTGGCGCATCGAGAACCTGCGTCGGCGATTCGATTGAGCCGAGCCTATCGTGGGCCCAGCCAAGCCTGGACTGTGGCCAAGGTTGACAAATTTCAAGTTGATATAATTTTTGTCAACCAAGGGGACCACAGCGATGATTCACGACCGCATTCGGCGTGCGCGCGTGTTGAGAGGCATGAGCCTTGATGCGCTCGCTCAACGCCTGGGGGACATCACCAAGCAAGGGTTGAGCAAGTTCGAGAAGGGGGAAGCCACGCCCAACTCGACCCGCTTGCTGCAGCTTGCGAAGGCGCTCCACGTCAAGCCGGAATACTTCTTCCGGTCCGAGGCTGTAACGCTCGCTCCCCTGGAGTTCCGCAAGCTGGCCAAGATGCCGAAGTACCGGCAGCTTCAGGTGGAAGAGCAGATGCGCGAGCATCTGGAACGCTACATGGCCCTCGAGCGCTGCTTCGATGCGGCAGACGTGAGCGTTGCGCCACCGCCCGCCCGGTCCATCGCCGTGACGGTGGTAGAGGAAGCAGAGAATGCGGCGCATCGGCTTCGGCAGCAATGGGATATCGGGGGGGATGCCATTGCAAACCTGACCCAGCTGCTCGAAGAGCATGGCATCAAGGTGGCATTGATAGATGCGCAGGACGACTTCGATGGCGCCTGCGCTGCGACGCATGACGAACAGCATGTACTGATCGCGCTCAACACCGCGCGGCCTGGCGAGCGGATGCGCTTTACCGCGGCGCATGAGCTGGGGCACTGGATCATGGCTTTGCCGGACGATATGCCAGAGAAGGACAAGGAGGCATGTTGTCACCGGTTCGCCGGTGCGTTTCTCTATCCGCGAGACCACGTGCTGATCGACTTCGGCAGCCACAAGAGGTCGAAGGTGCATCCCGTCGAATTGCTCAACGCCAAGCGACGCTACGGCATTTCCATGCAGGTGGCTCTACGACGCCTGAAAGACCTCAGCCTGCTGAGCGAGGCGGGCTACAAGGCTGCGTTCATCCAGTTCAGCCAGGCGGGCTGGCGTTCGGCAGAACCGGAGCCTCTCTTGCCCGAGCGACCCCGGCGGTTTGAATCGCTCGTTTTCTGGGGCCTTGCCGAGGACTTGTTCAGCCCGTCGCGTGCGGCAGAGTTCTTGCAGCGTCCGATCGGAGATCTGGAACCCGCGCTTCATGCAGCTGCGGAGCATGAATGAACCGCGTCTACGTCGGCGACAGCAACATCTGGATCGACTTCAGGAACGCGGGTCTGCTCGACAAGCTCTTTCGGCTGCCCTTCACGCTGTGCTGCACCGACTTCGTCCTGGCCGAACTGGACGACTTCGATCATGGCGCGCTGACGCAGCTTGGTCTCCTCGTCGAGACATTGGATTCGAGCGCGACACCCAAACTGGCTGCATTGATCACCACACACAACAACAGCTCCTTGGCAGACGTGTCGTGTTACCTGCTCGCACAAGAAACGGGCCGCCCATTGCTGACCGGGGATGGCCGCCTGCGCAAGCAAGCGATGCACGACGGCCTCGAGGTGCATGGCGCTCTGTGGCTGCTCGATGAAATGCTTACCCACGCTGTCATTCCGCCTGCACGGGCCGCGACAGGCTTGGAGGCCATGCTTGCGCGTGGTGCGCGACTGCCTCACGCGGAGTGCCAAACGCGCCTGGCCAAGTGGAAGGCATGATGAATCATCAGGCCCGTTTTCAACTGTTGCCCGTATGTGAAGCTCACCGCCATGGCCAGGATGCTGCCTGCAGCCGGGCGCGGCCATCGGTACCTGGCGCGCCGGTCGGGTCGATAGCCGGACGGCGAGGCCCGCCCTACCGTAAGGTGCTGCCGTCCAGCCACTCAAAGGTGGGCGCCGGCAACAGGTCTCGCGCTTGTCCGCAGGCTGCCAGCTCCTCGCCCCAGCCCTTGGCGATGCTGTCCTTGCACTGCTCGATGTACTCTGCCGCCGCCTTCGCGTCGTAGGCGAAGTTGTCGCAGGTTTTCAGGAGGTTCTCAGTGGTCGCCAAAGCGCTCCCTTCGCGGGTGATGGCCATGGCCAGCGTGCCCGGGAAGCTGATGTACGGGGCGATATCGAAGGCCTCGGACAGGCCCCAGCGGCCGTCCCGAAACAGCAGGCCGTGGTTGCGCGGGTGGTCGTCGCCATAGCCGCAGATGGCGTTGAAAGCCATGCGGCGCCAAAGCTCCCGCTGGAGCGCCTTTGCGCCCTCCGTGACTTGAGGTGTTGCCGCCGCAGGCAAGAGCGTTCTGTCGGTGCCGAATCGTCAGAGAACCGGGCATTCCGGTAAATACGGTTTACCGGGAATGCCGGTGTTTGACGATTACTGGTTATGCAACTAAAATAATTTTACCGGAATAGGCGGTAAACATGTCCACTCGAATCCAATCCATCGCCACAGCATCACAGCTTGGGACGCTGCTGCAAAGTGCTCGCAAGAGCCGCAAGCTCACCCAAGCTCAGCTGGGCGCACGGCTGGGCTTGAGCCAAAAGCGACTGTCTGAGCTGGAACTCGCCCCGGGTACGCTGAGCGTTGACCAGCTCCTGGCGATTTGCGCCCAACTGGGCCTACAGCTAAGCGTGCAGCCGCGCGACGACAACCTGCCCGCGTTAGGCACCCCCGCTGCCATCTGGTAAGCCATGGGCCGCCGCGCACATTCTCGTCCGCTTTCCATCTGGACCAATGGTGAGTTCGTGGGGCAATGGGCTCCGGCGGGTCGTCGACCCATGGAGCTGACCTACGCAGATAGCTGGCTGAAGTCAGCCTCCGCGCGGCCGCTGTCGCTGTCTCTGCCGATGCCGCTGCTGGGCAACGAGCCCCTGCGTGGTGAGACCGTTGCGAACTTCTTCGAGAACCTGCTGCCGGAAAGCAGTGCCATCCGAAAACGCCTCGCGCAGCGGTATGCCGCGGGCTCCGAGGACACCTTTGACTTGCTCGCTGCCATCGGACGCGACTGCGTTGGCGCCGTGCAACTTCTGGGCGCGGATGAAGAGCCGAAGGGGTTTGACCACACAGAAGGAGAGCCTCTGGATGACGAGACCGTGGCAGCCTTGCTTCGCAGCACGGTGACTGGGTCCCAATTCGGCAAACAGGACCAGGAACAGGACTTTCGTATTTCGATTGCCGGCGCCCAAGAGAAGACGGCCTTGCTCTGGCACGACGGCAAGTGGATGCGGCCGCGCGGCGCCACACCGACGACGCACATCCTCAAGTTGCCTCTGGGGCTGGTTGGCAATATGCAGGCCGACATGCGCACCTCGGTCTACAACGAGTGGCTGTGTTTGAGGCTCATGGGCGCGCTTGGATTCGACGTAGCCCAGGCAAACATCGCCACCTTCGCAGACCATCCCCCCGTATTGGTGGTCCAGCGCTTTGACCGCAAGCCACACCCATCGGGGCCATGGATTCTTCGCCTACCCCAGGAAGATTTCTGCCAGGCGCGCGGGGTGAGCCCTGCCGTCAAGTACGAAGCAGAGGGCGGCCCCGGCATCGAGCAGCTGGCGCAGGTGCTGCACGGCTCCCAGAACGCGCGCGCCGACTTGCGCACGCTCTTGGCAAGCCAGATCGCCTTCTGGCTGATGGCCGCAACCGACGGCCACGCAAAGAACTTCAGCATCCGGCTGCACGCCGGCGGGACGTACGCGTTAACACCCTTGTACGACGTGCTCTCGGCCTGGCCCATCATCGGCAATGGCAAGAATCAGCTTGCCTGGAAGAACGCCAAGCTAGCGATGGCAGTCTCCGGAAAGAACCGCCACTACAACCTGGCAACCATCATGCGGCGCCACTTCAACGCGACTGCCGCGAAGTGCGGCTGGGGAGACAACGCCGAGGACATCATCGGCGAGCTGCTTGCAAAGGTAGAAGGCGCTATCGACGCGGTCGCAAAGCAGCTGCCCGAAGGCTTTCCGGAGGATGTTGCCGCAGCAATTTTCGAGGGTATGCGAACACAAGCCAGGCGACTGGAAGCGCAGCCTGCGACTTAGTTTCGCGCCCGCATGGACGCGGAGCCCCTCATCGAGAAGATCCTCGAGGCGACACCGGGCGTCATCCAGCAGGTGCGCAGCCGGCTTCCGCGGGACTTCCCGGAGCGGGTGGCCACGCGCATCCTCGAGGGCCTGCAGGGCGCAGCGCAGCGCCTGGGGGCCATGCCTCCCAAGTAGCCCGGCGTACGTTATGTCAACATGACCGCCCCGTCATGCCACTGCCATCGACACGGCGACAACTACGTCTGCCCGGACTGCGCGCACGAGTGGCCGATGAGCGCCACCCTCAATGACGAGGACGGCGCCGAGGTCGATGCCGTCATCCGCGACGCCAACGGCAACCCGCTGGCCGATGGCGACGCCGTCATCCTGATCAAGGACCTGAAGGTCAAGGGCTCGTCCATCGTCCTCAAGAAAGGCACCAAGGTGAAAAGCATCCGGCTGAGCCCGGGCGCAGCCGGCCACGACGTGGACTGCAAGACCGATCAGGGCAACTTCATGCTCAAGGCGGAGTTCTTGAAGAAGGCCTGAGCTGCCGCCCGCTGTTCCTGACCCGCGGCGTCGCGGGGTGGAGCATTTGCCTGTCCGCGACAGCTGGGCGATCAGCGCCCCGGTGCCTGCCAGCGCTCCCAGGGCGGCGGCGCGGCGAAGGCCTCGACCAGATGGTCGATGAAGCTGCGCACCTTCAGCGGCAGCTGCCTGCGCTCGGGATAGACGGCGAACACCGAGAGCTCCGGCCCCTGCCAATCGGGCAGCAGGCGCACCAGCCGGCCCTCGCGCAGCGCGTCGCAGAGCAGGAACTCGGGCTCCAGCGCCAGGCCCAGGCCGTCGATGGCGGCACTGACCTGCACCGATCCGCCGCTGGCGCGCAGCCGGCCCGCGATCGGCACCACCTGCAGCTCGTCGCCGCGGCGCAGCCGCCATTCGCTGCGCCAGTCCTTGTGCGCGTAGACGATGCAGGCATGGGCCTGCAGCTCCTGCGGCTCGCGCGGCTCGCCATGCGCCTGCAGGTAGGCGGGCGCGGCGCACAGCAGGGTGCGCACGCGCGCCAGGCGGCGTGCCACCAGCCCGGGCTCGATCGCGGCGGCCACGCGCACGGCCAGGTCCACGCCCTCCTCCACCAGGTCCACCTGCCGCTCGCCGAGCACCAGGTCGATCTGCACGGCCGGGTGCCGGCGCAGGAAGCCGGTGACCGCCTGCTGCAGATGGTGCTCGCCGAAGCCGAAGGAGCTGGCCACGCGCAGCCTGCCGCTGGGCAGGCTTGCCTGCTGCGTGACCAGGTCGGCCGCCTCCTGCGCCATGGCCAGCACCTGAGCGGCGCGCGGCTGGTAGGCCGCGCCGGCCTCGGTCAGCGAGACGCGCCGCGTGGTGCGGTGCAGCAGCCGCACGCCCAGATGCGCCTCCAGCAGCGCCACATGCCGCGTGACCATGGCGCGCGAGATCTCCAGCCGGTCCGCGGCGGCCGCGAAGCTGCCCGCATCCACCACCGTGGTGAACACGCGCATCGCGGCGATCAGGTCCAGGCCCATGACTGTTGCACATCATAGAACAGCATGTTCGATGAATCGATGTTTATTCGGTGAAAGGAAACAGTTTGAATGGAGCTGGCGCCGCGCTGCATGCTGCAGCCGGCCCCTTCGTCGATCCAGCTTCAGGAGTCCAGAAATGAGCAAGCAAGCCATCACCCTCGCCGCCGACGCCTGCGCCGCGCCGCTGCGCGTGATCGGGGTGAACATCACCGTGCTGGCCTCGCGCGAGCAGACCGGCAGCCACGAGGTGACGCTGCAGGAAGGCCCCGAGGGCGCGGGCCCGCCGCCGCACAGCCACGGCTGGGATGAGTCCTTCTATGTGCTGCGCGGCCGCGTGGACTGCCTGGTCGACGGCCAGCCGGTGCGCGGGCAGGCGGGCAGCTTCATCCATGTGCCGGCCGGCACGGTGCACGCCTTCCAGTTCGGCCCGGGCGGCGGCGCGATGCTGGAGATCGCCGGCCAGGGCGCGGCGGCGACCGCGATGTTCAGGAAGCTGGACCAGGAGATCCCGCCGGGGCCGCCGGACCTGCCCAAGGTGATGGACATCCTGCGCGACCACGGCGTGTCGGTCGCCGCCTGAACCGGCCCCCAGGCTCGCCATCGCGGTCATGGCGGGGAAGCCGCTGTACCGGCTGCGAGACATCGAGCGGCGCTACTTCAATGCGATTGCGGCCAGGCGCGGGTGGCCACGCGCGGGCTCAGGAGGGTGCGGCCGCAGAGGACTTCCGCGGCCGCGCGGTGGTCTTGCGCGGCTTCGCGGGCGTCTCGGCAGAGGCCTCGACCGGCGTCGCGCTGCCTGCGGCCAAGGGCGTTGCCGGTGGTTCCTGGGCTTCCTGCGCCACCGGGCCCGTCGGCGCCGCTGCCGGCTTGCGGCCGCCGCGGGCGCGGCGGGGCCGAACGGGCGCCTCACCGGCGGGCTCGATGCGCTCGAAGGGCTCGGCGGGCTCGGCGGGTTCGGCCACCGGGGCAGCGGGCGGCTCCGGCTGGAAATAGCGGCCTGCCGGCCGCTCGGTCGCCGGCTCGGGCAGCTCCGGGGCGCCAGCGCGAGCGCCGGGGCCGAGGCTGCGGTACACGTAGGCGCCCGATTTCTCGTCCCGGCCGAACGCCAGCAGGCCGCGCGCCTGCGCTTCCTCCAGCAGGTTGCCGAAGCTGCGGAAGCCGTAGTAGGTCTCGTTGAAATCCGGCCGCCGCCGCTTGATCGCCTCCTTGAGCACGGAGGCCCAGATCTTGCCGCTGTCCCCGCGCTCGGCCATCAGCGCATCGAAGGTTTCGGCCGCCATCTCGATGGCCTGGCTGCGGCGCGCTTCCTGCGTCTCCTTGCGGTGCCGCTCTTCCTCGGGCGAGCGCCGCGGCGCGGCGGGCGCACCAGGGGCCTGGCGCCGGCTCAGCGCGCGCTGGCTCTCGCGCACCAGGTCGTCGTAGAAGATGAATTCGTCGCAATTGGCGATCAGCAGGTCCGAGGTGGACTGCTTGACGCCCACGCCTATCACCTGCTTGGCGTTCTCGCGCAGCTTGGAGACCAGGGGCGAGAAATCCGAATCGCCGCTGATGATGACGAAGGTGTCGACATGCGACTTGGTGTAGCACAGGTCCAGCGCGTCCACCACCAGGCGGATGTCGGCCGAGTTCTTGCCCGACTGGCGCACATGCGGAATCTCGATCAGCTCGAAGTTGGCCTCGTGCATGCCGGCCTTGAAGCCCTTGTAGCGCTCCCAGTCGCAATACGCCTTCTTGACCACGATGCTGCCCTTGAGCAGCAGGCGCTCCAGCACCGGCTTGATGTCGAATTTTTCATACTTGGCGTCGCGCACGCCGAGCGCGACGTTCTCGAAGTCGCAGAACAGCGCCATGCTGACGTGGTCGGGGGCTGAGGCCATGGGATTCTCCGCGGTGGTACCAGGCCGGATCATCACACGGAACGCCGCAGGGTCGCGGCTACGCCTGGATCAGAAGCTGTCGTGTTGGTCGCGCCCGAGTCTGCGCCTGGCTCGTGACATCCGCATGTCTGCACTGGACCGAGGCCGTGCGTTAACAAGCCCTAACCCAGCCGCGCCAGCCCGCCGGCCGGCACACGCAGGGCGACGGCCACGGAGAAGGTCAGGAAGGCCGCGGCCGTGGTCAGCAGCACGACCTGGGCGATGCGGCCGTCCTGCGCGCCGAAGCGCTCGGCCAGCATGGGCACGTTGCTGGCGCTGGGCAGGGCCGCGACCAGCACCAGCACCAGGGCGCTGAACGGATCCAGCGCCAGTCCCAGGGCCAGCACCACCAGCGGATGCACCAGCAGCTTGAGCAGCGCCACCTCCAGCACGTCGCCGCGTAGGCGCGTGCCGGCGACCTTGGCCTGCGCCGCCTGGTGCCGGGTGCGCGCCAGCACGCAACCCAGGGTGAACAGCGCCGCGGGCGAGGCGCAGTCGGCCAGCAGGCCCACCACGCGCTCCAGCGGCGGCGGCGCCTGCAGCCCGGTGGCCGAGGATGCCACGCCCAGCAGGATGGCCCAGGGCAGCGGGTTGGCCGCCATGCCGCGCAGGGCCAGTGCCGCCGCGCGGCCGGGGCCCTGCGCGCCGCCGGCGTCCAGCCGCGACAGCGCGATGCAGACCGACGAGGTCAGCACCATGTCCAGCGCCAGGGTGACGATGGCCGGCGCGGACGCCAGCGGCCCCAGCAGGGCCACCAGCAGCGGAACGCCCATGAAGCCCGAATTTGGGAAGGCCGCCACCAGCGCGCCGAAGGCGGCGTCGTTCCAGCCCAGCCCGCGACGCCGGGCGGCCGCCAGGGCCAGCGCCAGCATGGCCAGGCCGGCCAGCAGGTAGGTCAGCACCACGCCCGCGTCGAGCAGCTGGGCCAGCGGCGTGCGCGCGGCGAAGCGGTACAGCATGCACGGCAGCGCCAGATACAGCACGAAGACGTTGAGCCCCGGGATCGCCTCGAAGCCGACGAGGCGCCGGCGTGCCGCCACGAAGCCGCACAGCACCAGCGCGAAGAAGGGGAAGGTCACGCCCAGAATCTGGGCCAGCAGCGCCATCAGGCCCCCGTGACCTGCCGGGCCAGGCGCGATCCGGCCTCGGCCATGCGGCGCGCGCGCTGGCCGGTGGCCTGGGCATCGGCTGCGGCGGCGTTGCCCGCGCGGGCACGCGCCAGGATGCCCTGGAGGATGGCCGCCATGCGGAACATGTTGAAGACCAGGCAGTACTCCCAGTGGGGCAGGTCGGTGCGGCCGACGCGCGCGCAGTAGCCGGCGGCGTGGGCCGCCTCGTCGGGAATGCCCAGGGCCGCCAGGTCGTGGCCGCGCAGGCCCCGGAACTCGTCGGGCGTCACGCGCCAGGCCATGGCGTGGTAGGCGAAGTCGACCACCGGGTGGCCCAGGGTGGACAGCTCCCAGTCGATCACCGCCACCGCGCGGGGCAAGCTGGGATGGAAGATCACGTTGTCGATGCGGAAGTCGCCGTGCACCAGGGCCGCCTCCTCGTGGCTTGGCAGGTGCGCGGGCAGCCATGCGATCAGGTGCTCCATCGCCTCGATGCGTTCGGTCTCGCTGGCGCGGTACTGGCGCGTCCAGCGCTCGACCTGGCGCGCCAGGTAGTTCTGCGGACGGCCGAAGTCGGCCAGCCCGACGGCCTGGACGTCCACGCGGTGGATGGCGCCCATCACGCGCTGCAGCTCCGAGTAGATGGCGGCCCGCGCTGCCGGGTCCATGCCCGGCAGCGCGGGGTCGGCCAGCACCCGGCCTTCGACGAAGTCCATCACATAGAAGGGGCTGCCTATGACCGAGGCGTCCTCGCACAGCGCGTGCATGGCGGGCACCGGCACCGCCGTGCCTTGCAGCGCGCGCATGACGCGGAACTCGCGCTCGACCGCATGGGCCGATGCCAGCAGCACGCCGGGCGGTTTGCGCCGCAGCACCCAGCGATGCTCGCCGGCGGTGACGCGGAAGGTCGGGTTGGACTGGCCGCCGGCCAGCGGCTCGACCTGCACGCCGCCGCGGAAGGGCCGCACCTGTGCCCGCAGCCAGTCGGCCAGGCGGGCGGCATCGGGCAGCGCGGCGCTCACAGGCTGCCCACCAGGTGGCCGCCGTCGGCGGCGACGACACTGCCGGTCATGAAGCGGCCGGCGTCGCTGGCCAGCAGCAGCAGCGGGCCGTCCAGGTCCTCGGGCCGGCCGAAGCGCTTCTGCGGGATGCGCGCCTTCAGCCGCTCGCCCGCCTCGGAGGCCAGGAAGCCGGCATTGAGCTCGGTGGCCACGTAGCCCGGCGCCAGCGCGTTGACGCGGATGCCGGCGCGCGCCAGCTCCAGCGCCATGGCGCGGGTCAGGTGCAGCAGGCCGGCCTTGGAGGCGCAGTAGGGCGCGACGCCGCCGGCCACCCGTTCGCCGGTGATGGAGGCGATGTTGACGATGGCGCCGGGCCGGCCCTGCGCCAGCAGCCGGCGCGCGGCTTCCTGCGAGACCAGCCAGGCGCCCTTGAGGTTGGTGTCGACCACGCTGTCCCAGTCCTGCACGGACTGCTCCAGCAAGGGGCGCGAGACGGCCACGCCGGCGCTGTTCACGACCAGGTCGGGCGCGCCCCATTCGCCAGCCATGGCGTCGAAGGCCGCGGCCACGCTGGCCGGGTCGGTCACGTCCATGGGCACGGCCAGGGCCTGGTGGCCGGCCTCGCGCAGATGCGCGACCAGGTCCTGCAGGCGTTCGCTGCGGCGCGCGGCCACCACCAGCCGCGCGCCGGCGCGCGCGAGTGTGCCGGCGAAATGGCGGCCCAGGCCGCTGGAGGCGCCGGTGACCAGGGCCGTGCGCCCGTCGAGGCGGAAGGCGTCCACGGGGTGCGTCATGCGTGGGCCTCCGCGCGGCCGCCGGACTTGAGCGCATGCTTGGCCAGGCTCCAGCGGTGCACCTCGGACGGCCCGTCGTAGATGCGGAAGCCCCGGATGTCGCTGAAGATGCGGGCCACCACCGTCTCGCCGGTGATGCCCTGGCCGCCCAGCACCTGCACGCAGCGGTCGGCCACGCGCCACACGGCCTCGGAGGCGATGACCTTGGCGCGGCTCGATTCGCGTATCGCCAGCTCGCCCTGGTCCAGCACCCAGGCGCAGTGCCAGATGGCCAGGCGGGCGACATGCAGGTCCATCTCGTTGTCCGCCAGCATGAAGCCTATGCCCTCGTGCCGGCCTATGGCCTGGCCGAAGGCCTGGCGGCGGCGCGCGTAGTCCAGCGCCACGTCATGCGCGCGGCGTGCCGCGCCGAGCCAGCGCATGCAGTGCGTCAGGCGTGCCGGCGACAGGCGCACCTGCGCGTACCGCAAGCCCTGGCCGAGCTCGCCGAGGATGGCCGAGGCCGGCACGCGCAGGCCGTCGAAGGCCACCACGCCATGGCCGCCGGGGAAGCAATGATCCATGGTGTCCATGCTGCGCTCGACCGTGATGCCGGCAGAGCCCATGTCGGCCAGGAACATGGTGGCGCCCGCGTCGGGCACCTTGGCCATGATGATGGCCAGCGTGGCGCCCTCGGCCCCGGTGATGAACCACTTGCGGCCCCGGATGAGGTAATGGTCGCCGTCGGGCTCGGCCGTGGTGGCCAGCATCGACGGGTCGGAGCCGGCGCCAGGCGCGGGCTCGGTCATGCAGAAGCAAGAGCGGATGCGGCCCTCCACCAGGGGCCGCAGCCACTGCTCCTTCTGGGCCGGGGTGGCCACGGCCTCGAGCAGGTGCATGTTGCCCTCGTCGGGCGCGAACACGTTCAGGGCCACCGGACCCAGGGGCGAGTAGCCGGCCTCCTCGAAGGCGATGGCGCGCCCCACGTGGGACAGGCCCATGCCGCCGTACTCGGGCGCCGCGTGCGGCGAGAGCAGGCCGGCGCGGCGCGCCCGCGCCACCAGCTCGGCGCGCAGGGATTCGTGCGGGCCATGGGCGCCCTGGCGCGGGTCGCGCTCGAGCGGGATCACCTGCTCGTCGACGAAGGCGCGGATCTGCTCGCGCAGTTCCACGAGGGCGGGGGGGAGGCTGAAGTCGATCATGGGTTTCCTTGTGTCTCGGTGGCGATCAGCCCTCGCGCCAGGCGCGTTCGGCCTCGTCCCAGGCGCCCAGGGCCTGCAGGTCGGGCACCCAGGCCAGGCCGCTCTTGGCGTCGGAGGACGCGGCCTCGGGCGTGACCAGCACGTCCAGCAGCGCCGGGCGGTTGGCCAGGGCGCGCTGGATCGCGCCGGGCAGGTCCTCGGGGCGCTCCACGCGTTCGGCGTGCAGGCCGAAGGCCCGGGCCATGGCGGCGTGGTCGCTGAACTGCAGCCGCGTGCCCACCACCTTGCCGTGCGTCTCCTGCTGGTCGCGCACCTCGATGGCCCAGGATCCGTTGTTCGCCACCACGATGAGCACCGGCGCCCGGTGGCGCGCCGCGGTGTCGATCTCCATCGCGTTGAAGCCGAAGGACCCGTCGCCGGTGGCCACCACCACGGTCCTGTCCGGGCAGGCCAGGCTGGCGGCCACGCCGAAGGGCGTGCCCACGCCTATGCAGCCCAGGGGGCCGGGATCGAGGTAGGTGGAGGCCGGCAGCCCCACGCGGGCGAAGCTCAGGAAGTCGCCGCCGTCGGCCACGACGATGGCGTCCTGCGGCAACGCCTCGCGCAGCGCGGCGAGCAGGCGGTTGGGATGCATCAGCCCATCGCTGCCGGCGGGCGCGTTCGACATGGCCTGCACCAGCTTGGCCGCCCGCGCATCGTGCCCGGCGCGGTGGCGGGCGGCCCACTCGCGGTCGGTGGCCGGCGCGCGTTCGCCGGCCTGGGCCAGCAGCGCCTCCAGCGCGGCGGCGGGGCTGGCCAGCACCTCGGCCGCACCGCGGCGGTTGTCGCGCAGTTCGCTGGCGCAGTCGGCGATGCGCACGAACTTCGCCGGTCCGAACACGGCGGGCGAGCCGTAGGCCAGCTGGAAGTCCAGCCGGCGGCCTATGGTCAGCACCACGTCGGCCTCGCCCATCACGGTGCCCCGCATCGCGGCCACCACCGAGGGATGGGCATCGGGCACCAGGCCGCGGCTTTCGCCGGTGTCCAGGTACAGCGCGCCCAGCCGGTCGAGCAGGCGCAGCAGCGGCTCGGCGGCCTCGCGCGCGCCGCGGCCGGTGATCACCAGCGGGCGACGCGCGTTCCACAGCAGCTCCACCGCCTGCTTCACCGCCTCGGGGTCGGGCCCCAGCACGGGCTTGCGGCGGGGCGCGAACAGCTCGGGCAGCTGGACCGCGCTGGGCACGCTGGCGCGCAGGGTGTCGACCGGGAAGTCCAGGTAGGCCGGGCCGGGCTCGCCGGCATGGCCTTGTGCGCGGGCCACCGCCTCGTCCAGCTCCTGCAGCACCAGCGCGGGCTCGCGCACGGTGCGCGCATAGCGGGTGAGCGGACGGACGAACTCCACGTGCGACATGTCCTGCAGCGCGCCGCGGTTCTCCTGCGGGCGCGGCGGCGTGCCCGAGAGCACCAGCACCGGCGCGCGTGCCACGTGGGCGTTGGCGATGCCGGTCATGGCGTTGGTGACGCCCGGGCCGGCGGTCACCAGGGCCACGCCCAGGCCACCGGTGAGCTCGGCGTGGGCATGGGCCATGTAGACGGCGGCGCGCTCGTCGCGCACGTCGACGATGCGGATGCCTTCGGCGTCCAGCCGCATCCAGATCGGCATGACGTGGCCGCCGCACAGGGCGAACACGCGGTCCACGCCGCGCGCCTTGAGGAAGCGCGCGATGAGCGCCGCGGCGCTGTCGTCGGTGATATGGGGATTGCTCATGGGGTTGCTCCTTGAAGAGGCTCAGCGGCCGGGCAGGAAGCCGGTGGAAATCCAGGGGACGGCGGCGATCACGGCCAGGCCGGCCAGCAGGGCCAGCATGTAGCCGACGATGGCTCGCATGCCGTCCTTGGGGTCGACGCGGCCGATAGCGCAGGCGGCGTAGTAGCCCACGCCAAAGGGCGGTGCGAACAGGCCTATGCCCATGGCCAGCACCACCACCATGGCGTAATGCACCTCGTGCACGCCGACCTGGCGGGCGATCGGGAACAGCAGCGGGCCGAACAGCACGATCGCCGGAATGCCCTCCAGCACGCTGCCCAGGATGACGAAGGCGACGATGGACACCAGCAGGAACATCGCCGCCCCGCCGGGTAGGCTGCCCATGGCCTGCGCCAGGCTGTTGGAGAAGCCCGACTGCGTGAGCGACCAGGCCATGCCGGTGGCGGTGCCGATGATGAACAGGATGGCGCCGGACAGCGCGGCCGTCTCCACCAGCATGGGGCGCAGGCGGGACCAGTCGAACTGGCGGTAGAACAGCAGGCCGGCCAGCACCGCATAGGCGATGCCCAGCGTCGAGACCTCGGTGGCCGTGGCCACGCCGTTGACCACCGCGGCCCGGATCACGAAGGGCAGTGCGATGGCCGGCAGGGCCACCAGGGCCGCACGGCCGATCTCGCCGCGCGTGGCCCGGCGCACGGCCGACAGGTCCTCGCCACGGTAGCGCCAGCCGATCACCGCGCACAGCGCCAGGCCCATCACCACCCCGGGCAGCATGCCGCCGGCGAACAGCGCCGCGATCGACACGCCGGTCACCGAGCCGATCGTGATGAGCACCAGGCTGGGCGGGATGGTCTCGGTCTGCGCGCCGCTGGCCGACAGCAGGGCCACCAGGTCGCCGTCCTTGGCGCCGCGCTTGCGCATCTCGGGGAACAACACCGGCGCGCAGGCGGCCATGTCCGCGACCTTGGAGCCGGAGATGCCCGAGACCAGGTACATCGCGCCGATCAGCACATAGGACAGGCCGCCGCGCACATGGCCCAGCAGGCTGGCCAGCAGGGCCACCATGGCGCGGGCCATGCCGGTCATCTCGATCAGCAGGCCCAGGAAGACGAACAGCGGCACCGACAGCAACACGATGTGCGACATGCCCTCGTCCATGCGGCCCACGATCACGCCCACCGGCACCTTCGTCGTCAGTGCCAGGAAGCCGAAGGTGGCCAGGCCGAAGGACACCGCGATCGGCACGCCGGCCAGCACGCAGGCGGCGGTGATGCCGACGAAGAAGATCACCAGGTTGAGGTTGCCCAGGCCGCGCAGCAGCGGCGAGAGCGCGGCCATGCCGGCGCACAGCAGGACCACGGTGGCGACCGCCGCCAGGGCCGTCGAGCCGCGCGCGGTGCGCAGCAGGCGCAGCAGCGACATCACGGCCATCAGCGCCAGGCCCACCGGCAGGGCCGAGGCGCGCCAGGCCGAGGAGATGTCCAGCGCCGGCGTGGTGACGTGCAGCTCCTCCATCGCGTACTCGAGCGCCGGCCAGGCGTTGAGCAGCAGGAAGGCCAGCGCGGCGGCGATGGCCACCGTGTCCAGGAAGGCGCGGGTGGCGGGCGAGGCCTTGGCCACCAGCGCGGTCATGCGCATGTGCTCGCCGCGGCGGAAGGCGACCACCGCGCCGAGCACGGCCAGCCACAGGAACAGGAGGGACGCCGCCTCGTCGGTCCACACCAGCGGCGTGTGCAGCAGGTAGCGTGCGGTCACGCCGGCCAGCAGGATGGCGATCTCGATGGCGATGAGCGCGGCGGCCAGCCGTTCGATGCCCCCGCCCAGGTAGCGGTCGAGGGGGTCGACCCAGCGCAGCGCCGGGCGGCTCGCCGGCACCTGCGCCGCGGCGCCGTGGAAGTGGACGGAGGCATCCATGGCGCGGGCCTCAGGCGGGGTTGCCGGTGAAGGGCTGCAGCAGCGACCAGGCGTCGGCGCCGAAACGCTCCTTGACCTGCGCGTAGAAGCCGCTGCCGGCCAGCGCCTGGCGGAAGGCCGCGGTGTCCACCTGGTTGAACACCAGGCCCTTGGCCTCGAGCTGCTTTTGCAGGTCGACGTTGGCGCGGGCGATGTCGTCCCGCTGCTTGCGCGCCGCGGCGTTGATGTGCTTGGCCATCACGGCCTGGATGTCCGCCGGCAGCGACTTCCACAGCTTGCCGTTGGCGACGAACCAGAAGCCGTCCCAGGAGTGGTTGGTCAGCGAGCAGTACTTCTGCACCTCGAAGAACTTGGCCGACTCGATCAGCGCCAGCGGGTTCTCCTGGCCGTCGGCCACCTTGGTCTGCAGGGCCTGATAGGCCTCGCTCAGCGGCAGGCTCACCGGCGCAGCGCCCAGGGCCTTGAACATGCTGACCCACAGCGGCACCACGGGCACGCGGATCTTGAAGTTCTTCAGGTCCTCGGGGGTGCGGATCGGCCTGGTGCTGGAAGTCACCTGGCGGAAACCGTTGTCCCAGACGGTGGAGAAGGGCACCAGGTTGACCTTCTCGATCGAGGCGCGGATGTAGTTGCCTACCGCGCCGTCCATGGCGGACCAGACCTTGTCGTAGCCGGAGAACAGGAAGCCCGCGCCCGTCAGCGCGGTGGCCGGGATCAGGGTGGACATCACCGTGCCGGGGAAGGTCGCCAGCTCCAGGGCGCCCGAGCGGATCTGGGACATCATGTCCGAGTCGCTGCCCAGCTGGTTGTTCGGGAACAGCTGGATCTCCACACGGCCGCCCGTCTCGGCGGCGATGGCGGCGATCGCCTCCTTCAGGCGCACGTTCACCGAATGGGTCACCGGCAGGTCGGTGCCCAGCTTGAAGCGGAACTCCGGGGCTCGGCCCTGCGCCGGCGCCAGGCCGGGCACCAGCATCGAGGCGGCCATGGCGCCGGATTGGATGAGCGTTCTGCGATTGATCACGTTCTGGACTCCTGGGCTTGCGCCTGTTGTGGCGCGGGTTGGTTTCTGGGCTGCCTGACGGCGACAGGACCGAAGTATTCTGAATTCAGAGTTCGTTAACATCGGGATATTCCCTAGTGAACTCTGAATTCAGAGTTCTATCATCCACCCATCCGAAGGCGCAGCCCTTCACCTGGAGACCCATGAGATGAACCACTTGCTGACCGTGGCCGACGCCGTCGCCACCCATGCCCGCCTGACCCCCCACAAGCTCGGCGCGCGCGATTCGCGCCGCCGCCTGAGCTTCGCGCAGTGGCACGAGCGCGCCAACCGGCTGGCCAATGGCCTGCTCGGCCTGGGCCTGCAAAAGGGCGACCGCGTCGCGCTGCTGGCCTACAACTGCGTGGAGTGGATGGAGCTGTACGCCGCCCTGGCGCGCGCCGGCCTGGTGGCCGTGCCCATCAACTTCCGGCTGACGGCGCCCGAGATCGCCTACATCGCCGGCCACAGCGAGGCGCGCGCCTTCATCGTCCAGGACGAGCTGGTGGACCGGGTGGACCCGGTGCGCGGCGAGCTCGCCGTGGCCGAGGGCGCCTGCATCGCCTTCGGCGAGCGCGTGCCGGCAGGATGGACGGCCTACGAGTCGCTGCTCGCCGCCGCATCGGCCGAACCGCCGGCGGTGCAGGTGCTGCCGGCAGACCCCTGCGCGCTCATGTACACCTCGGGCACCACCGGCCGGCCCAAGGGCGCCATCCGCAGCCACGAGGGCAATACGCTGATCGCCCTGGCCACGGCGCTGGAGATGGGCTTCACGCGCGAGGACACCGCCCTGCTCGTGATGCCCATGTGCCACGCCAACTCGCTGTATTTCAGCCACACCTTCGTGCACCTGGGCGCGACCTGCGTGATCGACGACCGCAAGAGCTTCGACCCCGAGGCGCTGCTGGCCACCCTGGCCAGCGACAAGGTGACCTTCACCTCGCTGGTGCCTACCCACTACATCATGATGCTGGGCCTGCCGGCGGACACCAAGGCGAAGTACGACGTGAGCGCCGTGGAAAAGCTGATGATCTCCTCGGCCCCCGCGCGCAAGGACACCAAGCTGGCCATCATGGAGTTCTTCCGCAACGGCAAGCTCTACGAACTCTACGGTTCGACCGAGGCCGGCTGGGTCACGCTGCTGCGCCCCCACGAGCAGTTCGACCGGCTGGGCTCGGTGGGTCGCGAATGGGCCGGCTCGGGCGCCATCCGCCTGCTCGACCCCGAGGGCCGCGAGGTGCCCGACGGCGAGGTCGGCGAGCTCTTTTCACGCACGCCCTACGTGTTCGACGGCTACTGGAAGAACCCCGAGAAGACGTCCGAGGCCTTGCGCGGCGACTGGTGCTCGGTGGGCGACATGGCCCGCCGCGACGCCGACGGCTACATCCACCTGGTGGACCGCAAGAGCAACATGATCATCAGCGGCGGCGAGAACGTCTACCCCTCGGAGGTCGAGGGCGTGATCGGTGCGCACCCCAAGGTCAAGGACGTGGCCGTGCTGGGCCTGCCCCACGAGAAATGGGGCGAGGCCGTGCACGCGGTGGTGGTGCTGCACGCGGGCCTGCAGGCGCAGGAGGAGGAGATACTCGACTGGTGCCGCAGCCGCATGGCCGGCTACAAGCGACCGCAGTCGGTGCGCTTCATCGCCGACGAGGCCATGCCGCGCACCGCCACGGGCAAGATCCTGCACCGCGTGCTGCGCGAGCAGCTGCCCAAGGACTGAAGCCCAGGCGCGGCGGCCCATCCTCCGACCTCATCCCGGGCAGGGACCCGCCGGGGCGCTAAACTCGGCCCTGACGGTCCCCTCCGCGACCGCAGCCCCACCCGCTACCCATGAAGGCCCTGTCCGCCCAGCCCAACCTCGTCGAGCAAGTGCGCGATGCCATCCTCGAGGAGATCGCGTCCGGCCAGCTGCCACCGGGCGAGCGCATCATCCAGGAGCAGATCGCGCAGGCCCTGGGCGTCTCGCGCCAGCCGGTGCAGCAGGCGCTGCTGCTGCTGCGCAACCAGGGCATGCTGCGCGACGCTCCGGGCCGCGGCCTGATCGTCGCGCCGCTGGACCCCGAGCATGTGCAGCACATGTACGACATACGGGCCGTGCTCGAGGGCCTGGCATGCCGTCGCGCCGCCGGGCAGCAGAGCCCCCAGGCCGCGCGCCAGGGCGCGGCACTGATAGAGACGGGCCGCAAGGCGGTGGCCAGCGGCTCGGTCGCCCGCATGATCGCGGCCGACATGCGCTTCCACGAGTTCCTGTACGGCCTGTCGGGCAACCCGCTGATCGCGCCCTCGCTGGACTCCCACCTGACCTACACCCAGCGCGTGATGGGCGAGGTGCTGATGCGCGACCAGACGCCGCGCAACATCTGGGACCAGCACGCGGCCATCCTGGAGGCCATTTGCGCCGGCGACGCGGACCGCGCCGAGGCGCTGGCGCGCACGCACATCACCCAGGCCGCGGGCTTCATGGTGGCGCGGCTGCAGGCCGCGCAGCAGGCGCAGGGCGAACAGGCGGGACAGCCACAGGGTTGAGGGCCCATCGGCCGTCCTGCTGTTCCTGCCGGTTCGAAGGCGCCGCGAACGCCGCGCGACCGGGCCCGGGACAGCCGGATGCCCGTTCGCGGCTGCGCCCTACAGACCGCTCAAGCGCCGCCCCTCGACATCACGCAAGCTCGTAGCGATCGAGGTTCATCACCTTGTTCCAGGCCGCGACGAAGTCCTTCGCGAACTTCTCCTTGGCATCGTCGCAGGCATAGACTTCGGCAAGCGCCCGGAGCTCGGAGTTGGAGCCGAACACGAGATCGACCCGCGTGCCGGTCCACTTGACTTGACCGGTCGCACGGTCGCGCCCCTCGTACACGCCTTCGGCCGTGGGGGAAGGCTTCCACTCCGTGTTCATGTCGAGCAGGTTGACGAAGAAATCGTTCGTCAGGGCACCGGGCTGCTGCGTGAGGACGCCGTGCGGCGACTGCCCGAAGTTCGCATTCAGGGCACGCATGCCGCCAAGCAGCGCCGTCATTTCGGGGGCGGTGAGGGTCAGCAACTGGGCGCGGTCCAGCAAGAGCTCTTCGGCTGGCGCTTTCTGGCCCTCGCGCAGGTAGTTGCGGAAGCCGTCCGCGACAGGCTCCAATACGGCAAACGATTCCACATCGGTCTGCAGCTGCAAGGCGTCCGTGCGTCCAGGCGAGAAGGGCACCTCGAGGTCGTGGCCCGCCTTCCGCGCGGCCTCCTCGACCGCGGCGCAGCCGCCGAGCACGATGAGGTCGGCCAGCGAGACCTTCTTGCCGCCGGACTGCGCGTCGTTGAACGCCTTCTGGATGGCTTCCAGCTGCTGCAGGACCTGGGCCAGTTCGGCCGGCTGGTTCGCTGCCCAGTCCTTCTGCGGCGCGAGGCGTATGCGCGCCCCGTTGGCGCCGCCACGCTTGTCGGAGCCGCGGAAGGTGGCCGCCGACGCCCAGGCCGTCGTCACCAACTGGGAGGCGGACAGGCCCGAAGAGAGGAGCTTGGCCTTCAGCGCCGCGATGTCCTGATCGCCGACCAGCTCATGGTCCACGGCCGGCACGGGGTCTTGCCAGATCAGCTCTTCCGCCGGAACCTCGGGACCGAGGTAGCGTGCGCGCGGGCCCATGTCGCGGTGGGTCAGCTTGAACCAGGCCCGGGCGAATGCGTCGGCGAACGCCTGCGGGTCCTTGTGGAAGCGGCGCGCGATCGGCTCGTAGAGGGGGTCCAGGCGCAGCGACATGTCCGCCGTCGTCATCATCGGGCGGTGCTTCTTCGACGGGTCGTGGGCGTCCGGGATCATGTGTTCTTCGCGCACGTCCTTGGCCAGCCACTGCCAGGCACCGGCGGGGCTCTTGACCAGCTCCCACTCATGGCCGAACAGCGTGTCGAAGTAGCCCATGTCCCAGGTGGTGGGGTTGGGCTTCCAGGCCCCGTCTATGCCGCTGGTCGTGCTGTGCACCCCTTTTCCGCTGCCGAGGCGGTTCTTCCAGCCCAGCCCCATTTCCTCGAGGGGAGCGCCTTCGGGCGCGGGGCCGACCAGCGCCGGATCGCCTGCGCCATGGGCCTTGCCGAAGGTGTGTCCGCCGGCCACCAGCGCCACGGTCTCTTCGTCGTTCATGGCCATGCGGGCGAAGGTTTCGCGAACGTCACGGCCCGAGGCCAGCGGATCGGGGTTGCCGTTGGGGCCCTGCGGGTTCACATAGATCAGGCCCATCTGCACGGCGGCCAGGGGGTTCTCCAGCTCGCGGTCGCCGCTGTAGCGCTGGTCGCCCAGCCATTCGGCTTCGGAACCCCAGTAGATGTCCTCTTCGGGCTCCCAGATGTCTGCGCGTCCGCCGCCAAAGCCGAAGGTCTTGAAGCCCATCGATTCCAGCGCGCAGTTGCCGGCCAGGATCATCAGGTCGGCCCAGGAGATCCTGTTCCCATACTTCTTCTTGACGGGCCAGAGCAGGCGGCGCGCCTTGTCGAGGTTGCCGTTGTCGGGCCAGCTGTTGATGGGCGCAAAACGCTGGTTGCCGGTGCCGGCGCCGCCGCGCCCGTCCGAAATGCGGTAGGTCCCGGCGCTGTGCCAGGCCATGCGGATGAACAGCGGGCCGTAATGCCCCCAGTCGGCAGGCCACCAGTCCTGCGAGTCCGTCATCAGCGCGTAGAGGTCCTTTTTCAGCGCCGCCAGATCGAGCTTCTTGAATGCCTCGGCGTAGTCGAACTGCCCGCCCATGGGGTTGGACTTCGCGGAATGCTGGTGCAGGATCTTGAGGTTGAGCTGGTTAGGCCACCAGTCCCGGTTCGATTGAACGCCGGTGGTCGTTCGCGCACCGTGCGTGGCGGCAAACGGGCATTTCGCTTCGCTGGACATGGCTGTCTCCTTCCTATTGAGTGACTTACCGACTAAAGGTTAACTCCCGGGCAGCTATCTTCCCAATTTCTTCTATTGATCGGCTCTATAGGCACACTCATTCACGTCTGGATCGCCCAACGAACGAGCGGCAAGGCCATGGCCCCACCGTACTTGCAGAGGCCGGCGTCTGCAGCATCGTCTTCGGGGGCGCGCCGGCCTGTGCTTTCCTCGGGAGGCAGCCTGCAGCGCTGCCGGGCGCCGCCTGGCCGCCTCGCCAAGCCCTCAGCGCTCTTCCTGCGCGACGGCCATGGCCGGCCCTGGGCTCGGGCGTGGCGGCCCGGCTTCGGCCATGCTGCCCGTGGCCCTGGCATCGTCCCAGCCCAGCCGCCCCAGGAACGGCAGGCGCAAGGCCGGGCGGTTCAGGTCCAGGCCGAAGTTCAGGCCGAGCAGGTTGAACTCGACCCCCTCCTGCAGCCCCAGGCTGATGCCGAAGAGCCCCAGCAGCGAGGCCTGTATGCCGGCGCCCGTGGGCGAAATGCCCAGGGGCGAGGTCAGCGGGCGGTAGTCCTTGCCTATGGCATTGGCCGGCAGGTCCAGCTTCAGCGCGGGCACCTCGCGCCCGATGTGGGCCAGGAAGGTGTTGCTGTTCGGCCCCGGGTAGCTGCGGTACTCGCTCGCATGGGGGTAGCTGTCTATGGCCGCCTCGATGGCGGCAATCATGGCCTCGACACCCTCGCCGCGGTGCTCCACCAGCAGGCTGGGACTGGCGCCGAACCAGAGTCCGTCGGGGATGGCGTAGTTGCGCTGGACCACGTCGGGGGCGCGCCAGCCGACCACGTCGTAGCGGGTGTACGCGGTCTCGCCGGCGCGCTTGTAGATGATCCAGGGATGGACGGCAAAGACGCCGCGCCAGCCGTAGGTCGGCGCCGCGTAGACCTGGACCAGGGCGACGCCGGCCAGCTGCGCCGGGTCGGGCGCGATGCCTGCGGAATGCTTGGGTGCGGTCTGCCAGCTGCGCGCTTCGGCGCTGCCGTTGGTCACCGGGGCCTGGGCCAGGCTGAGACCCAGGCCCAGGCCGAATACGGCCAGCAGGGTGATGGTGATGGACTTGCCGAGTTTCATGATGGATAACAGGAGCCGCAAGCAAGGGGATTGGTTCCTTGACCGACTGTAAACGCCTTGCAAAGGCGGCGCTCTGCGCCCGGATGGGAGTGAGCCTATGCGCCTCAATCCGCCCCCGCGTGCCCCCATTCCTGCACATTGACCTGATACCGGCTGGCCTTGCCACTGCCCTGCACGCGCAACAAGCCATGCTGCAGCAGCGCCGCCAGGTCCCGCGTGGCCGTGGCCTTGGAAGCGCCGGTGATCTTGACGTATTTCTCGGCGCTCAGTCCACCCAGAAAACCGCCGTCGCCCGCGTCCAGCAGCTTCTTGACGACCTTGCGTTGCCGTTCGTTGAGCGGCGTTGCAGCATGGGCCGCCCAGAAGCGCTGCTTTTGCAGCGCCGACAGCATGATCCGCGTGGTGCGCACGCCGGCCTGGGCCAGCGCGTCGGCAAACCAGCGGACCCAGGCCGTGACATCGGGCGTGCCCTTTTGCGCCTGGTTCAAGGCCTCGTAATAGTCGCTGCGCGAGGCCAACAGCTGGTCGGACAGGCTGTACAGGCGGGTGGGCGTCCCCAGGTCCTGCGCCAGCGCCAGCGCCTCGCCCTGACGTTTGCGCGCTTGCTGCAGGACGCCCGACAGGGCCGCCGCGTCGACCTGCAGGAGCGGCCAGCCGGGCTGTTGCCAGAGGTAGACGGGACGGGCATGGGCCTTCATGAGTCGTATTTCCAGCGATACGGCTCGCTCGCGTGCCATGCAGGGAAAACCGCTGCGTTCTAATACCGGTTTCCCGCCCCACGGCCGGGCGCATGTTCCAAACCACACGACGGAGGGCCCCATGGCATCCCCAATCCGAATCATTTCCTCGATGGCAACCAAGCAGGTGCTGGCCGACCTCGTGGCCCAGTATCAGCAGGGCTCGGGACAGCTGGTATCCGTGGAGTCGGTCGGCGGGGTCGACGCCGCCAAGCGCGTGCAGGCCGGCGAGGCCTTCGACGCGGTGATCCTGGCGTCCAACGCGATCGAGCAGCTGACCGAGGCGGGCCGGGTGGTGGCCGGCAGCCGGGTCGACCTGGTGCGCTCGGGCGTGGCGATCGCGGTGCGCGCCGGCGCGCCGCGGCCCGACATAGCCTCCGAGGAGGCGGTCAGGCAGGCCGTACTGGCCGCGCCCAGCCTCAGCTACTCCACCGGGCCCAGCGGGGTGGCGCTGGCCAAGCTGTTCGAGCGCTGGGGCATCGCCGAGCAGATCAGGGACCGCATCGTGCAGGCGCCGCCCGGCGTGCCCGTGGGCTCGCTGGTGGCCAAGGGCGAGGTGGCGCTGGGCTTCCAGCAGCTGAGCGAGCTGATGCACCTGGAGGGCATAGCCGTGCTGGGCCCGCTGCCGCCCGAGATCCAGATCATCACCGCCTTCTCGGCCGGCCTGGCCGCGACCTCGACCCAGCCCGAGGCGGTGCGCGCCATGCTGGCCTTCATGGCCTCGCCCGCCGCCGACGAACCCAAGCGCCGCAACGGCATGGAGCCGGCCTGAAGCCGCACGCGGCTTGACGCAGGTCAAGCGGCCCTGCCGGGGGCACCCCGCATAATCCCCGCCAAACCAAGGCAGGAGGAGATGGGCATGCCGCGATCAGCCGTTCGTTCCAGGGGGCCACAGGCGCTGTGGCTGGCCGCGCTGTCCCTGCTGCTGCCGGGCTGCGCCTCCATCGTCTCGGGCCAGACCCAGGTGGTCTCGGTGCAGACGCCGGGCTGCGAGGCGGCGCGCTGCGAGCTCTCGAACGACAAGGGCAAGTGGCTCGTGTCCAGCACGCCGGGCACGGTCACCCTCAACCGCTCCTACAACAACCTGCAGGTGCTGTGCAGCAAGGACGGTGTGGAGGCGGAGCCGGCCAGCTTCGCCTCCACCACCAAGGGCATGGCCTTCGGCAACATCCTGTTCGGCGGGGTGATAGGCGCGGGGGTCGACATCCACAACGGCGCGGCCTACGACTACCCCCAGCTGCTCTCGGTGCCCATGCGCTGCGAGCCGGGCGCGCTGCGCGAGGCCGCCGCGGCGGCACGCCCGCCGCGGCTGGGCCTGCAGGTGGGTCGGGCGCAGCCGGGGCAGGAAGGCGTGGCCGTGCTGCAGGTGGAGGCGGGCTCGCCGGCCGAGCGCGCCGGCCTGCAGGCCGGCGACCTGATCCTGCGCGTCAACGGCGAGGCCGTGGCGGACCCGGACAGCCTGGCGCTGCACATCACGCGTCTGCGCGAGGCGCCGGCGCTGGAGCTGCTGGTGCGCAGCGCCGGCGGCGAGCAGCTGCGCCGCATCGAACAGACCGCGCAGCGCGCCCTGTGAATCCAAACCACCACTGAAGAAGAAGGAGAAGACCCATGGCAACTTTCCAAACGAACCTCAGCCGCCTCGGCGCCCTGGCGGCCCTGGCCCTGGCCGCCCTGCTGGCGGGCTGCGCCCAGACCGCCACCTACAACGCGGCCTATGTCAACAAGCCGGGCTTCCAGGAGACCGAGCGCCTGGCCGGCCGCGTGCTGGTCTACACCGAGAAGGCCGACGACGAGACCCCCTATGTCGGCGCGCCGACCAGCTTCACCGGCAGCGCCACCAAGCTCACGATCCCGCTGGGCCTGATCGCGCGCGAAATCGCCGCCACGGTGTTCGGCGAGCTGTTCCGCGACGGCGCCGTCAAGTCGGCCTCGCTGGATGGCGCGGCCCAGTACCGCGTGGTGGTGCAGCCCAAGGTGCGCCAGTTCAGCTACGAGTACAACCAGGCCAAGAACCTGGGCTTCGCGATCACGCCCACGGTGATCCTGACGCTCGATGTCTCGGTGCTCGACGGCGCCGGCAAGCCGCTGCGCCGGCGCAGCTACGAATCGGGCACGGTGGAGATGCCGGCCTACATGATCTCGGGCTCGCCGGGCGAGGAGATCGGCAAGGCCACGCACAAGGCCCTGAGCGATCTCATGCTGCGCGCCGCCCAGGACCTGCGCGAGACGCTGCGCCAGCCCGGCGCGCCGGGCCTGGCGCTGTAACACCGCGCAAACGTTCGGCCGGCGCGCTGCATGACGAGGTGCTGGCCCTGCTGGCGTCGTAGTCAATCGACAAGGCGGCCGGGCGCCGCCATGATGGCGGGTCCATGCCCGGATAAGGAGACGCCATGTCCCTGGAGCATTTCGACGCCATCGTGATCGGCGCCGGCCAGGCCGGCCCGGCCCTGGCCGCACGCTGCAGCAAGGAGGGCCTGCGCACCGCCATCGTCGAGCGCGGCCCCCTCGGCGGCACCTGCGTCAACAACGGCTGCATACCGACCAAGACCCTGGTGGCCAGCGCGCGCGCCGTGCACCTGGCGCGCCGCGGCGCGGAGTTCGGCTTTTCCGCCGGTCCGGTGCACGTCGAGATGGCGCGCGTGAAGGCACGCAAGGAGCAGATCGTGCAGCAGTCGCGCGACGGCCTGGCCAAGTGGCTGGGCGGGCTGGCCCAGGGCGAGCTGATCCGCGGCGAGGCGCGCTTCGTCGCGCCGCAAACGATCGCGGTCGGCGAGCGCCGCCTCACGGCGCCGCGCATCTTCCTCAACCTGGGCGGGCGGCCGCTGCGGCCCGCGCTGCAGGGCCTGGACAGCGTGCCAACGCTGGACAACGCCTCGGTCATGGAGCTCGAGCAGGTACCCGAGCACCTGGTGATCGTGGGCGGCAGCTACATCGGCCTTGAGTTCGCGCAGATCATGCGGCGCCTGGGCGCCGAGGTCACGGTGGTCGAGCGCTCGCCCCAATTGCTGCCGCGCGAGGACGAGGACGTGGCCGAGGGCATACGCGCCATCCTGGAGGCCGAGGGCGTGCGCCTGCAGCTGGGCGCCGACTGCCTCTCGCTGGCGCCCCAGGGCGCTCAGATCGCGGTCGGCACCCTGTGCGGCGACGCCGCCTCGGCCGTGGTCGGCAGCCATGTGCTGCTGGCCGTGGGCCGGCAGCCCAACACCGACGGCCTGGGCCTGGAGCTGGCCGGCGTCGAGACCGACGAGCGCGGCTACATCCGGGTCGACGAGCAATGCCGCAGCAGCGCCGAGGGCGTCTGGGCCCTGGGCGACTGCAACGGCCGCGGCGCCTTCACGCACACGGCCTGGAACGATTACGAGATCGTCGCCGCCAACCTGTTCGACGCCGACCCGCGCCGCCTGTCCGACCGCATCCCCTGCTACGCGCTGTTCATCGATCCGGCACTGGGCCGGGTGGGCCTGTCCGAGCGCGAGCTGCGCGCCAGCGGCCGCCCGGCCCTGATGGCCAAGATGCCGATGCAGCGCGTGGGCCGCGCGCGCGAGGCCGGCGAGACCCAGGGCTTCATGAAGGTGCTGGTCGACGCCGGCAACCAGCGCATCCTGGGCGCCGCCATCCTGGGCATGAACGGCGACGAGGTGGTGCACAGCCTGCTCGACGTGATGGCCGCGGACCGGCCCTACACCGCGATCTCGCGCGCGGTCCACATCCATCCCACGGTGACCGAGCTGGTGCCGACGCTGCTGCAGCAGCTCAAGCCGCTGGACTGAAGCCGGGGCGCTCAGCCGCGCTTACTCGGGCTTGAGGCCGGTCTCACGAATGAGTCGTTCCATCTTCGCGTCTTCGCGGCGCAGCTTCTGGGCCAATAAGTCGGGCGTGCTGCCAGCGCTGGGTGCCACCCCGAGCGCCTTCATGCCCTGGATCACCTCCGGCTCGGCGAGCACTGCCGCAATCTCGCGGTGAAGGCGTGCGGTCACTGGAGCGGGCGTGCCACCGGGTGCGAACAGGGCGAACCAGAACTCGCTCTCATATCCCGGAGCCTGCTCGGCGATGGGCGGGATGCCGGGATGCTCAGTCAGGCGCTTGGCCCCGGACACGCCCAGTGCCACCAGCTTGCCGCTCTTGATGTGCGGCTCGGCCGTGCTCATGGCGATGAACATGCTGTCGGCATGACCGCCCAGCACATCGGAGAACGCTTGCGGCCCGCCCTTGTAGGGCACATGGGCCAGACGCAAGCCCAGTTGCTGCTCGAGCGTCGCCATGAACAGATGATGCGGAGAGCCGGCGCCTGCCGAGGCATATGTCACCTTGCCCGGCTCGGCACGCACCTTGGCCAGGTACTCGGCCAGCGTCTTGACGCGCAGCGAAGGGTGGGCGACGAGCACCATGGGCGATGAACCCAGCTCGATCACCGGCGCCAGGTCCTTGAAAGGCTGCAAGCTCACACCGCGCAGCAAGCGCGGGGCCACCGTCAGGTAGGAGTCGGCCACGATCACCAGGGTATGGCCGTCCGCCGGCGCCCTGGCCGCGAGGCTGACGCCCAACGTGCCCCCTGCACCAGGTTTCGAATCGATGACCACGGGCTGGCCCAGCCGCGGCCCGAGTCGTTGCGCGATCAGGCGTGCAACGCCATCCATGGCGCCGCCCGGGACCGTGGGCGAAATCAGTGTCACGGGCCTGGCTGGAAAGTCCGCGGCAAGAAGCGTCGGTGCAAAGGCACCCAAACCGGTAGCCGCGAGGGCGGCAACAAGCCATTGGCACAATCTCATATGAATGTCCTCGAATGCGTTGGGATCAAGTGGAGGGGGGAAGCGCGCATCACTTCTCGAGCGCGATGTCGAGATCTTTCGCGGTTTCCGCCATCCAGGCGACATCGTCCGCGATCAGCTTCCGAAAGTCCTGGGGCGACTTGCTCGTGACGGTCAGGATACCCATGGGCGCCAGAAGCTCGCGCACCGAAGGCTTGGTGGCCGCAGCGGTGAGTTCCTCGTACAGGCGCTGCACGATGGGCGCCGGTGTGTCGGCATGAACGGCATAGCCGCCCCAGAAGGTCAGCGGAGGTACGTTGACGCCGGCCTCCGAGAGGGTGGGAACGTCGGGCATCTCCCTCATGCGCAGACGGTCAAGAACCGCGAGCACACGAACCTGTCCTTTTGGGGCAAACGTGTGCGCGAACGTCGCGGCCGTCAGCGTGAAGTCCACCTCGCCCCCGATCAGGCCTTTGACCATCTCCGGACCGGACTTGTAAGGCACGTTCTGCGCCTGGAAGCCCGCGGACCGTTCGATCTGAACGGCCTTCAGATGCTCGGTGCTGCCGGGGCCAAGGGACGAGTAGTTCAGCTTGCGGGGGTTGGCACGGGCGTAGGCCACCAGTTCGCCTAGCGTCTTGAAGCGCGAATTTCCCGGCACCAACAGGACCATGGGAATGCTGGAGGTCTGCGTGACCGGAATCAGCTGGCGGTTGATGTCGAACCGCCTGTGGACCGCCTGCACCGACGCCACGCTGTTGTAGAGGTAGATGAGCGTGTGCCCATCGGCTGGCGCCTGCAGGACGGTCTGCAGGCCTATCGTGAAGAGCCCGCCCGGCTTGTTCTCGACGATCACCGGCTGCTTGAGCGACCGCTCCAGCTCCAGCGTCAGCGGTCGGGTGCTCGCATCGGCGGCGCCACCGGCGGCCACCGGAAGAACGAACCTGATCGGCCCCCTGGGAAAAGCGGGACCCTGCGCGAGTGCGGGCAGCGCAAGGCAGGCGCCGAACGCGCTGGCGCTCTGCAAGAAGGTCCGGCGCCGGATGGTACGAAGTGCTGTCATGCTTATCTCCTCGAAACTCTTGGGTGTCATGACCGATAGACGGGCGCTCAGGCCCGCCCCAACGGAAACGGTGAGCGGTCATCGGCCATCATCAGCTCGCGAGCCAGCAGCTCGAACATGTGAGCCCGTTCGCTGGCGTGGCGAGGGTCGTCGATCAAATTGACCAACTCGTTCGGGTCGCTGCGCAGGTCATACAGCTCGGACCAGCCGGGCTGGTCATAGAGCGTCAGGCGGTGCGTGGCGGTCACCACCGTGCGTACACGCACGGGCACCGTCAGACCGAATGTCGGCGCGTGGCCGTCCTCCTCGATCAACACCGCATCCCGTCCGGCCGCCTCGTGACCCGCAAGCAGCGGCAGCAGATTGCGCCCCTGCATGCCATGAAACGACGCCAATTGCGCGCGAGCAAGAATGGTTGCCGGGATATCGACCGTTCCCGCGAGCGCGTGGGTCGACTGTCCCGCTGCAGTCAGGGCAGCCCCCGGTGGCTCAGCCCAGATGAACGGCACTCGAATGAGGCTCTGGTAATGCAGGGCCGATTTCAGCAGCAGCCCATGGTCGCCCATGAAATCGCCATGGTCGCTGGTGAAGATGACGACGGTGTTGCGGTCGAGACCCAGCGCCGCCAGCTTGGCCATCAGCCGACCGACGACATCGTCGATCATGCTGATCATGCCGTAGGTCAGCGCCAGCGCCTCCTTGGCCTCGCGCTCCGTGGCGGCAAAGCCGACGGTGGAGTTGATGCGGCCGCGCCCTTGCGCGCGTTCCCGGTGCAGCGCGGCCACGGGGGCAAAGGAGCTATCGGCGCTCTGGTAGAACGATGCCGGAAGGACCATGTCCTTGGGGTCGTACATGTCCCAGTACTTGCCAGGCGGCGTAAAGGGGTGGTGCGGATCAGCGAACGAACAGTGAAGGAAGAAGGGTTGCTTGCGCCGCGCGGCCGACTCCAGGAAATCATCGGCTCGGTCGCCGACCCAGGCGCTGGGATACTGGTGCTCCGGGACGCGGGTCCGGTAGGCCTGAGGGGCGGTGTAGCGATCGTCGGGAATGGCATTTTTCGGCCCGCGCAGTCGGTCTATGTCACCCGCCACCTCGTGCAACCATCGCGCGTAGTCGCCCTCCACCATGTCTGCGTGCATGGTGCAGAGATCGACATGGTCGAAGCCATAGTACGGCGTCTGCACCCGGTGCGCAGGATCGTCGCGCCACTTGCGCAACAGCTCCATGTCGTAGCCGCCTTCGCTCCAGCGGTTCTTGACGGCGTCCGCATGCGCTTCCACCGGCGGCGTCAGGCCCGCCGGCACCGGGTCGGGCGGCGCCTCGGGAGGCATGTCCGTCATGTTCTGCAGGTGGCACTTGCCCACCAGGCCGGTGTAATAGCCGGCGTCGCGCAGCAGGTCCACGAAGGTCGTGGCATTGCGCGCCAAAGGAATGCCGTTGCACCGGGTGCCATGCAGCGATGGCATGCGCCCGGTCATGAGAGAGGCGCGGTTGGCCATGCACACGCCGGTGGCAACGTAGAAGCGGTCAAAGCGACGGCCCCGGTTGGCCAACGAATCGATGTGCGGCGTTCGGATCTGCGCATTGCCGTAGCAGCCCAGATGATCCGCACGCTGCTGGTCGGTCGTGATGAAGAGGAAATTCGGTTTCGAGGTCATGGATGCAATCCGTCTCAGCGATGCAGGAGGCCACCGGTCACGTGCAGCGTCTGGCCCGTGATCCAGCGGCTGTCCTCGCTCATCAGGAAGGACACAACGCCCACCATGTCGCCCGTGCTTGCCACGCGCTGGAGAGCCTGCGACTTCAGGATGCCGGTGAGCTGTGCTTCGGTGAAGGTTTCGCGCGGCACCTCGGTCGTCGTGAAGCCCGGTGAGAGCGTGTTGACGCGGATGTTGTCAGCACCCAGCTCGCGGGCCATGGCGTGCGTCATGCCGTAAACGGCGGCCTTGCTGACCACGTAGTGCAGGTAGCCCGGCTTTCCCATCCACACTGCGTCCGAGCCGATGTTGACCACGCTGGCCCCGCCCGCCGCGCGCAGCCTAGGCAGCAGCGCCGTGACCAGCATCCAAGGCCCGCGGACATTCACCGCCATCACCTGGTCCCATTGGGCCGTATCGATCTCCCAGAACGGCATGAGCTTGAGCGAGGAGAAGATGGCTGCGTTGTTCACGAGTCCGTCGATGCGCTCATGCTGCTCAGAGAGCTCGTCAGCAAAGCGCTTGACATCCTCGGCGCGCGCCACGTCCAGGGCCCAGCCCTGCACGTTCAGCGAGGCCTCCCGGAGCTCCGCTGCGGCCTCCCGCACGGCCTTCTCGTTGATGTCGACCATCAACACCTGCGCCCCCTCCTCGGCCAGGCGGCGTGAATACGCCTTGCCAATGCCCTGTCCGGCCCCGGTGACGACGACGACCTTGCCCTTGAGCCTCTGCGGCGTCGGCTCTTGCACGTTGTTCATGGCAGTAGTTCCTGATGCTGTTTTCATACCTGATTCAGACCATGCGGAAGGGGTCGCGCGTGGCCCCTGTCAGCTCCACCCACACCGACTTGGTTTCGGTGAAGTCCAGCACCGATTCGATCCCGTTCTCGCGGCCGAGGCCGCTTGCACCGAAGCCTCCGAACGGCACACTGGGCGAGACGGCGCGGTAGGAGTTGATCCACACGGTGCCCGCGTGCATGCGATCCGCCACGCGATGGGCGCGCTGGATGTTGAGTGTCCATACCGAACCCGCCAGGCCATACTCGGTGTCGTTGGCCATGGCGATGGCTTGTTCTTCCGTGTCGAAGGGGCTCACGCACAGCACCGGCCCGAAGATCTCCTCGCGCCACACGCGCATGGCGGGTGTCACGTCGGTCAGGATGGTGGGCTTGACGAACCAGCCGCTGCCAATGTCCGCGACCCCGCCCACCAGCATCCTCGCGCCCTCAAGCTCGGCACTGCGCAGGTACTCGCTGACCCGCTGAAACTGGGGGAGGTTCGAAATCGGCCCCATCTCGGTGGCTTCATCCTGGGGATCTCCAAGGCGAATCGTTCTCGCGCGCTCCGCAATGCGGGCCACCAGCTCGTCGGCGATGCTGCGATGGACGATGAGTCGCGAGCCGGCCATGCAGGTCTGACCGCAGGCGGCGAAGATACCCGCAATCACGCCATTGGCCGCAGCGGTCACATCGGCATCCTCGAAGACGATCTGCGGTGACTTTCCGCCCAGCTCCAGAACCACGCCATTGAGCTTGCCCGCCGCGGCCTGGGCCACGGCACGGCCGGTGGCGGTGGAACCGGTGAAGACGACCTTGTTGACATCGGGATGGCCGGCCAGGTGGGCCCCCAGAGAGCGGTCGAGGCCGGTGACGACGTTGAACACCCCCGGCGGAAATCCCGCCTCCTCGACCAGGCGCGCAAAGGCCAGCGTCGAGGCCGGGGCGTGCTCGGAGGGCTTGATCACGAAGGTGCAGCCCGCGGCCAGTGCAGGGGCCAGCTTGAACGCCATCAACATGAGCGGCGCGTTCCAGGGCGTGATTGCCGCGACCACCCCGGCTGGCTCGCGCTTGGTGTAGACGAAGAAATTGCTCTTGTCGGTGGGTATGGTGCGCCCCTCGAGCTTGTCAGCGAGGCCCGCGTAGTAGTTGAACCACTCGGGCAGGTAGCGCAGTTGGAAGATCATCTCCCGGTACAGCTTGCCCGAGTCGCGCACCTCCAGGCGGGCGAGCGCTTCCGCATTCCGGTCGATCAGTTCACCCAGGCGGCGCATCAGCTTGGCGCGCTGAAAACCGCTGAGCTTGCCCCAAGATCCTTGCAGGGCACGGCGCGCGGCAGACACCGCCCGATCCACGTCTTCCGTGCTGCCATCGGCCACGGTCGCCCAGGTCTCACCGGTGTACGGGTCAACCGTTCCAAAGGTCCGTCCCGATGCTGCATCCACGGTCTGGCCGTCGATGAATAGCTGAAACGACTCCAAATCGGCCGTCCGCTCTTGCGTTGCTTGCGCCTCGTTCATCCATTGTCTCCGCTGGGGTTGCCGCCAATCCTTCTTGTTTGGCGGTGCGTTGAAGTGTAGGAAGACAGGAATAAAAAAACGACTGAAAAATACTCCTAGAGATATAACCTCAGGAAATACCCGTCGAGAACGGTCGGAGCTCGCCGAAGATCAGGACAGTGGGGGACGGCGACAGGACAGCGACCACGTCGCGCAACAGCCTGCCGCGGAGGGCCTCGGGCTGCTTTGGCTCGTACCGTGCGGCGGTCTCACTGCGAGGCCAGGTCGGGCATGCATTGGCACGCCCAGCTCGACCAAGAATACCGACAAGGCGCTCGACCCAGAGGCGCACCAGATCTGCCCGCAAGGGTCAGCAATGGTATTTCTGCCACCGTGAACGACAAACATCCGCTGCTGACTTCCTGCATGGCGCCGAGCACCGCGTGTACGGCGACTCGGCCTATGCCAGCCAGACGGGTCTGAACGAGGGCAAGGCCCTTAAACAAGCCCGAGACTTCACGAACCAGCGTACCCGGCGAGGCGGCATCGTCGACGAGGCCTCCCGCGCCAAGAACCGCAACTAGTCACGGGTTCAGGCCAGGGTCGAGCATCTGCTCGGCGGGCCGGAAGCGGCTTATGGAACAGATACGCCCGTGAGCGCGGCATGCAGGCCGAACGACCTGCCAGTTTTTCTGCCGTCCGATCGACCCGGATACTGATAGACGGAAAACCGCGAACGCACACCTATGGCACGAAATAGTCCACTTGGTGTCGTGCTATGCGCAGACTTCCAACCTCCTCTCGAACCCGCAAGTGGGCGGGGTGACGTGCATAGCTCTGCAGCGACTCCTGGCTGTCGAATTCGGTGTAGAGAACCACATCGCAAGCATAGTCCACGAGGCTGACATCGACACCCAACTCGAGATGCAGCAGCCCTGGGATCTGACCTCGAAGGGACTCGAACCGCTGCCGGACGAACTGGATCGCTTCGCCTTTCTCCTTGGGGGTGTCCCCGCGAACATCCCACATGACAATGTGCTTGACAGGCATATCTATCTTCCCAATCAGGGGCTGAATTGCTGCGCCACTCGCCGCTGATGCAACGCCATCCGCCGTGCCGAACGCAGCTGATTCACCACATCTTCCCAGTTGGACGTGCATCCTTAATGGAGTCCTTGAAGCGATTGACCCGATTCGGTCGAGCTTGACGACGCCCAGCTCCAGCGCCTCGTAGGCGGCGGGGAGAATGGCTTCAGGATCGTGTGTCTTACGTTCGATCGATCGGCAGTCCGGCGGCCTGCTCGGCAAGCTTGATCACAGCGGCGTAGTCCTCTGCGCCAAAGCCAGCCTCGTCGGCGGCGGACTGCTGCGCAGCCACTTGGGATGTCAGTGGCAGCGGCGCGCCGAGCTGGGTGCCGGCCTCCATGATGAGATGCAGATCCTTGCGCATTTGCTCCACAGTGAATGTGGGCGAGAAGTCGCGATCGACGAGCTGCCTGCCCTTCGCCTTCACGATCGGTGAGGCGACGGCGCTTTCGGAGATCACCGCCCAGAGGTCGGACCATTCGAGGCCGCCCTTTCGACCCAACGTCAGCGCTTCAGAAAGCGCTGCGGTCGTATGGGCGATCATCAGGTTGATGACAAGCTTCATGAGTCTCGCTTGCTCGGCATCGCCCAGATAGAACTGCCGGGGACCCCAGCACGCTAGCAGCGGAAGCAGCGCAGCGTAGAGCTCACGCGGCCCGGAAGCCATCACGGTCAACTGCGCCGCCTCGGCCATCGATGCGTTGCCCGACACGGTGGCACGCAGGTGCGGCACCCCTGCCTCGGCCACGCGCTCGGCGGCCGAGGCCGACGCGGCGACCGACACGGTGCTGGTGTCGATCCACGAACAACGGCCACGGCTGCGTGCTGCGATCTGGTCCGCCACCGCGAGCAGCACCGCGTCGTTCGACAACGAGGACACGATCACCTCCGCGTCGGCCGCTGCAGCTTCGAATGACTCGGCCACCTCCAGGCCGGCTTGCCGAGCCCGTTGCTGAGCCGCCGGCCCTGGATCGAAGGCGGCCACAGCATGCCCTGCCGAGCGCAAGTGCGTCGCCATGGGCAGGCCCATCTTTCCAACTCCCACGAATGCGATCTTCATCATGGTTCTCCTACGCAGTGATTGGTACGCCGTCGAACGCACGCTGCAACAATTCCAACACGTCCGAACGCTGAAATGCGCGCGGGTTCCAGTACGGATCCTGGCAGGCCAGATCCGCGGCACGCGGCAGGTCTTCCGCCTTCATCCCGATGTCCTTCAACGCAAGTGGGGCGCCGCACCGCCTGGCGAGATCCTGCAAGCCAGCGCCAGCACGGCTCGAGCCGATGGCCGACGCGATGCGCGCGGCGGCATCCGAGGCGACGACCTCGTTGTAGCCGATCGCATGCGGCAGCATGACGGTATGCAGTTCGGCATGCGGCAGGTTAAAGGTTCCGCCCAGCGTGTGGCACAGCTTGTGGTGCAGCGCCATGCCGACGCTTCCCAGAACGCTGCCACACAACCACGCGCCGTACAAGGCACTCGCCCGTGCCTCCCGATCCGCGCCGTTCGTGGCCAGCACGGGCAGGGACCGGGCCAGCGCACGCAAGCCCTCCTCGGCCATCAGGCTGCACACGGGGTTGCGGTCCCTGGCGTACAGACCCTCGGCGGCATGCGCCATGGCATTCATGCCACTGGCGACGCTGATGGCCGCCGGAAGCGTCAGCGTGAGGTCGGGGTCGTAGATCACGGTACGGGGCAGGACGCGCACGTCGCGCCCGGTCTTTTTCAATCCATCCGTCGTGATGCCGTAGATGGGCGTGACCTCGCTGCCCGCGTACGTCGTCGGCACCGCAATGATGCGGATGTCGGCGACCAGTGCCATTGCCTTGGCGAGTCCGATGGTGGATCCGCCGCCGACCGCAATGCAGACATCCGCCCTGTGCCGGCGGGCTTCGCCGAGCGCGCGCTCGACGCACTCCGCTGGCACATGCATCACAGCTCCCGCAAAGATGCCGACCGCGAGCGGCCCCAGCAAATCGGTGACCTGCTTGGCGAGTCGCTGCTGCTCAGGCGTGCACAACAGCAGCGCCCGAGTCGCGGACAGGCGCCGGACTTCCTCCGGCAATTTGCCGAGCGCGCCGGTGCCGAACACAATCCGCGACGGCAGAATTTCATGCGTAAACTCGTTCATCCCTTTACTCCCGGTCATGGGCACAAGTGCCCGCGGCCTCGCCGTCATCAGGCCCTAGGTTCGCCAGAAGAAGATCGATGTTGGACGGGGCGGCCAGCAGCTCGCCCTGTTCGATCCTGTGTGCAACCTCCACGACTCGCGCATTGACCGGGGCCGCGTGGCCGAGCCGCGCCAGATGGGTCACGACGTAGCCGTTTACCTCATTGATCTCCCCACGACGACCCTTGCGCCAGTCCTGCAAGGTCGTTGTGAGGGTGTTGTCCTGCATGAACGTGCGAAGCACCTCCTCGAAGAGATCATCGACGAACTTCTCCGGCCGCGACGGATCCACCGAGTCGACACCGAAGATTGGGACCAGCTGACTTCCGCTGCCAATGGCCGCACGGATCGCCTCGTAGCCCGCTCTACGCATGAAGTCGAGCATGCCGGGCACACGCGCGGCTTCTCGCAACGGCAAGTCCAATATAGCTGAGGGGACGAGCTCCGCGGCATTCACCACCAGCTTCATCCACTTAGACGATCGGATGTCTTCACTGATCGTTACCGTTCCGCTGTGCCCAAGAATTTCCGCGATCTCACCCGCGCGTCGCTGCGCGGACGGAACCAGACCACCGACCGCGAACCAAGAGGTGTCGTGGTCGTTCTGGCGATTGGTGATCCCCGGGTCGAACATATTCGACGCGATCTCGATCACGGCGCCGATCGTGCGCTCGATACCCACGACGCTGGCGATGTCGTCGATCGACATGCCGTTTTGCACCCCCACCACGAATCCATCCTTCTTTAGGTACGGCTCGATGAGCTGGCACGACCATTTTGTGTCGTAGGCCTTGACGACGAGCAGCACGACATCGAACTTCTCGCGCAGCTCAGCCACCTGGCACAGATGCAGGGCACGCGGCCGCGCGTGGATGGACCGCGAGGGAAGATTGACCGTGATACCGTTCCTGCGCATGGCCTCCACATGGTCGGGCCACTGCTCGATGAACGTAACGTCGAGCCCGGCGAGGATCAAGTCCGCGCCGATGGATGCGCCCTGCGCACCGGTTCCCAGGATTGCGATTTTCGGGTGTTTCAACTGGATTTCTCCTGTGAAGTGGACGGAAACGGAAGAGGGGGTGAGGCCCGCGCGGCGGGCGCGCGAACCAGCACGAAGTCCCGATCCAGCGTGTAGAAGGGTTGCGTCATCCGCGATCCGTCCGGCGCAACTCCCGGGGCATGCAGCGTCCAGTCCGCGATCTCATGGCTTCGCAGGCTGAAGGACGCATCACTCGACAGGTGCTCGCAGTCACTTCGGAACACGCGGCTGTCGAGTGGAACGTAGCCCTGCGCCCAGATCTGCAAGTGAAGGTGGGCCGCCCGCCACGCGTGGCGGTTCAGCGCGCGCAGCATCCGTGCAACCGGCCCGTCCGCGGGGAACGCAAACGGCTTCGGGGGGGGGACACAAAATCCGAAACGCCCATGCGCGTCGCAACGAACAATCCCGAGCGGCATCACATTCGGTGTCGCGACACCTACCAACCCACGGGCATCGACTGGCAGGATGACCAACTCGGCGCCGGGAATCCGCTCGCCCTCTGCGCCTTTGACCGTGCCACTCACGAAGCACTTTGTGTCTTCGAGGTCGCACAGCTCAACCCACTGCCGCGCCTCATTGATGGGGAGCGTGTCGCGCACGCCGGCTGTCGGCACGCCGCTGCTGCCATTCAACAGGTGGACCAGACTCGAAACGCCGAGCGCATCTGAGAACAGCCGGAACTCGGAGCGCGACGCATCGGAGTGGCGGCCGACCTCTTCAAGGAATAGCAGCGTGGCATCCCATTCGGCGGTCGTGACCTTGGCTTGCCGCACGAAGGCGTGGAGGTGCTGCACCAGTGCCAGCATCAGTTCCCGAAGCCGTGCATCGGTGCAGCCCGCGTTTCGAACGATCACTTCGCCAGTGATGCTGTCCTCGTTAATGTCAAGCATCTTTGTTTCGACCATGTATCATCTCCCCATGGTAAGGAGCTGCATTTCCAAAATAAAGGCTAGGCAGCGGGAACATCGGTTGCATTGGACGGAACAATAGCGTCGCCATGGATCGCTGGACTGAGATCGAGCTCTTCCTCAACATCGTCGAGAAGCGCGGGCTCTCCAAAGCCGGCGAGGCGATGGACATGTCCAAAGCCGCGGTCTCGCGTCATCTCGCCTCTCTCGAGGCTAGGTTGGGCGCCCGGTTGATCGAGCGCAACTCTCGAAATCTGCATGTGACCGAGGCAGGCCAGCAGTTCTTCGAGCGGTGCAAACTCCTGCACAACGAACTGCAGGAAGTAGAGAAGGCGGTGAACAGCGTCACCCTGCAGCCGAAGGGCAAATTGACAATCACGTCCTCGCTCAGTTTCGCGATGCTCCACCTCGGGCCGCTGCTTCCGAAGTATCACGAACTGTACCCGGATGTGGTCGTGAACATCGTCGCCGCAAATCGCTATGTGGACCTCATCGAGAGCGGCATCGACCTTGCAATCCGCACCAGGGAATTCGAGCCGGATTCGAGCATCACGATCCGCAAGCTCGCAACAACACGCCGTGTTCTCGCCGCATCCCCCCAATACCTGGCCAGGCGTGGCACGCCGAGAACCCTGGAAGATCTGCATGAGCACTCGATGCTGCAGTACTCGCTGTCGAACCGGCCCGACGAACTGCACTTTCGTCGCGATGGAATGGAACGGGTGATTCGCCTCCCCTGGACAATGGTGTCAAACGATGGACAGATCATTCGTGCCGCGGCGCTTGCGGGCCATGGCATCCTGGTCCAGCCGCGCTACATCATCTACGACGATCTCGTGGCCGGTCGACTTCTGCCTCTGCTTGATGAATTCAGCCTGCCCGACCTGACGATCAACATCGCCTACCCAAGCCAAAAGTACCTGTCGGCGAAATGCAGGACGTTCATGGACTTCCTGCTGGATCACTTCCGAAAGATGGATTACGAGAAAAAGTGGATGGCGTGAACGCGTCGGACTCTCTGGTCGCGACTCATCCCACCCGCTTGATGTACGCCGTGATGATGGCCGGCTGCCAGACACCAGCTTTGAAGAATGGGTCGTTCCGATGGAAGGATTCAGCGGCGGCACGGTCAGGAACGTCGACCAGAAACATGGACCCTTTCATGGTTTGTCCGTCGTCTTCGACGAGCGGGCCGGACATGACGGTCTTGATACCCGCGCCTTCCATCTGCGCGAGATAGGCCTTGTGGGCGTCATAGTGGGCCAGACGCGTGGCAAGGGCGCCCGGCTTGTCGAAGGCATGAATGACGAACAGCATTTCGAATACTCCTAAAGGGACTTGGAAAATACGCCGCTCAGCGACGTGAACGATTCGTCCGAGGCTTGTCGCAGGTTCCTGCCTGCGGCGGCTCGCCGCCGACCGTCAGGAAGGCGAGCGCTTCAACCTGAAGTCGTAAGCCAGCAGCTTCCAGCTGCTCGGCGCTGGCGTGCCGTCCGGATAGGTGGACTGCGTGCACTCCTCGAGGCCTACGACCAGGCTGTCTTTCACACCGAAGACCGCATCACTCTCCAGCCAGGGATCCCCGCTGAAAAAGACATGCGTGACCAGCGCCTCGTGGCCGGGGGCGCTGACATGGAAATGCACATGCGCGGGGCGCATGGGATGCCGGCCGGTGGCTTTGAGCAAGTCGCCAACAGGGCCATCGTGCGGTATCGGGTAGCTCGCCGGCACCAGTGACCTGAAGGAGAAGCACCCTTTCGCATCGGTGCGGAAGCGCCCCCGCATGGATGGAGCGCCACCGAGCTCCGGCTTCTGGGCGTCGTAAAAACCGTCACGGTCGGCATGCCAGACATCGATGGTGGCCCCGGCAAGGGGCTGGCCGTCAACGCCGCGGACCGTCCCGGCCATGTACAGCCGCTCCCCTGTCGCCGCCGGCGCCAGATCCGCGCCATTTGGCATCAGCCTGTGTTCACCCAGATAGAAGGGGCCGAGTACCGTAGTCTCAGTGGCGCCTTCGGGCATCCGGTGGTTGATCGCATCGGCCAACATCGAAACGCCGAGAACATCTGAGAGCAGGATGAATTCCTGGCGCCGGTCCGTGCATGTCTGACCCGTGCGGGTCAGGAACTCGATGGCCACCATCCACTCGTCCTGACTGAGGGCGGTCTCCTTCACGAAGGCGTGCAGGTGACGCGTGAGCGCCTGGATCAACTGTTTCAGCCGTGGGGACTCACAGCCGTCAAACCGTTGAACCACGCATTCGGTGAGGTTGTGCTCGTTGAAGCTAGGCATCGTGTCTCCGCGTTGTCTTAGAGGGGTGTCTGGCGGTGAAGCCGGCGCTGGAATAGTAGCCAGCAAAGTCCGCGAAAATAAGCCCGAGGGCCGAAAACCAGCGTTTCTGCCACCGAAACTTCCCCCCTGAAAATCAGTGCTTGACGTTCCATATTTTCTCAAGCAGATTTGAGCAACAGCCTGGCGGGCTCCCCCATGGCTTGCCCGTCTTCCAGACAGAAGATGCGGCCCAAAGCAGCTCTTGCACGAGGATGACGCATGCATCTGTGATGGCCAAGCTCCCCTGCAAAGAATCGTACAGCAGCTTCAGGGTGCCTGACTGTGACTTACCGCGGAGCCAACGAGACAGAGCCGTCTTCGCAAGTGCACCGGCCCTCGGTTGTAGCCTTCGCATCAGTCGCGCCTACTGCCGAGATCGTTCGAACGCGGATCCACGCCGCTGCAAGCGACCGCGGCGTCTGCATTGCGGTAAATGGTATGCGAGCGAAGAGCGCGGCCCGCAAGGCGCCGCCTTGCGGGGCCTGAAACACACAAGCGCTGCGACCTCGGAACACGCCGGACAGTTTCTCCTTCTGGAACGTAGATTCTCGCGCGAAGCCCTGTTGCGAGCACTGGTCGCTCAGGTATGCTTTGCACCGGTCGCCGCCACAACGCATTCACAACGGCGCCTGGAAGGAGACATCCATGAAGAGATCTACATTGCTTGCTTGCCGCGGCCTTCGTCGGCTCGGCGCCGGCCGCGATCGCCCGCCGGGACACCATCGAGGCCGGGGTCACATGTACGCGAACAGTCGGTTCCGGCCAAGCGCGTGTTCATCGACATCGTCATCGCGGTCGCCTCCAATGCCCAGTCCTTGAGCGTTCCGCCCGAATCGCGCAACCGTCCCAGTTACCAATCGCAAGGCAGTAAGGGCGTCGGACGCCTGCAACAGACAGCGAGCCAGGCACATCCCGCGCAATTGGCCGTTCCGCGCTCGTGGTTCACGGGGGCAACTGCGGCCCAGATCAGTCACTCAGGCGGCGACGCCCCGCCATTGGAAGAAACCCATGAAACTCGACAACACCTTCGTGGTCCCCGCGGACATCGACACCGCGTGGCGGGCACTGCTGGACCTTGAGGCCGTCGCGCCCTGCATGCCCGGCGCCACCCTGACCGGCTTCGACGGAGACTCGTTCACTGCCGACATGAAAGTGAAACTCGGCCCCGTTCTGATGACGTACGCTGGCGAGGGCGCGTTCGTGCGCAAGGACGATGCCACGTACACCGTGGTCATCGAAGCGAAGGGCAAGGAAAAGCAGGGCGCCGGCGGTGCCAAAGCCTTGGTCACCGTGCAGCTGCTCCCGAGCGGCCCGGCCTCAACCACCGCCACCCTCGAGACCGACCTCACCATCACGGGAAAGGCTGCGCAGTTCGGCCGCGGCCTGATGGTCGACGTCTCCAAGCACTTGGTCGCGCAGTTCGCCGCCAACCTGGAGAAAGTCATCGTCGCGCGCAATGCTGCAGCCTCGCCAGCCGCGCAAGGATCGGCAGCGGCGACGGTGGCGATGCCGGAGCTGGCAATGGCCGCTGTCGCGGCGCCCAGGCCCGGTGCGGCACCAGCGCAGCCATCCAGCAACGAGCCGCTTGATCTTGCGACCATCGCCCTGAGTCCCGTGCTCAAGCGCGTGGGATTCATGTCGGCGGCCGTCGCTGTCCTCGCGGTAGCGGTCTGGTGGTTCACTCGCTGAGCCACCGGTTGCACGCGTCGCAGCCACGGCATAGCAAGCATGAGAGGAAATCCGCATGACCGCCGCTGAACTCATTCCGGACGTGGAGAAGCTCATCGCGCGGCTGGAGGCGCATGACTATTTTGCTGCGCGGGGCTTGGCGGTCGCGCTGTTTTGTACCCTTCGGCTGCCTCAGCCGCTGCTGCTGGAGGGCGAAGCGGGCGTTGGCAAGACGCAGGCTGCCAAGTCGCTTGCCGCGATGCTGGGATCTCCGTTGATCCGGCTTCAGTGCTTCGAAGGCATCAGCGCCAGCCAGGCTCTCTACGAATGGAACTACCCTCGACAACTCCTCGACATCCGGCTTGCCGAGGCGCGTGGTGATGCGCTTGACGGACACTCTCTGTTTTCGCGCGAGTATCTCTTGCGACGGCCGCTCTTGCAGGCGCTGGAGCATCCGGGTCCGATGCCGGCCGTGCTCCTCGTCGACGAGGTCGATCGAGCCGACGAAGAGTTCGAGGCGTTCCTCCTCGAGATGCTGTCTGAGGCGGCAATCACTATTCCCGAACTGGGCACCATACGTGCGGCCGTCCCTCCGGTAGTGGTCCTCACCTCGAATCGGACGCGAGATCTCCATGACGCGCTCAAGCGCCGATGCCTATATCACTGGATCGACTACCCCGACGTCGAACTCACTACCAGGATCGTTCGGCGCCGTGTGCCTCAAGCGCCGGCCGCACTGGCCGCACAAATCGCGGCTGCCGTGCAGCGGCTGCGCGAGCTGGACGTGCAGAAGCCACCAGGCTTGGCGGAGGCCATCGACTGGGCACGTGCCGCGCAGCTTCTCGGAATCTCGCTGCTAACCGCCGAGGCCTCCGATCAGACCCTTGCTTCCGTATTGAAGTACCGGGAGGACCAGGACGTCGCACGCGGCCGTGGCCTCGCATGGATCGCAGGCAGATGAGATCCGAAAACGATCTGTTCGGACGACTGGTCGGGGCCTTCGGGAACCGCCTGCATGCTGCCGGGGTGCCGGTCGACCCCGACCGCAGCGCACGCTTTGCCGATGCCATCGGTCTTGCCGAGCCCAAGACCGTCGAGCAACTCTACTGGATCGGGCGCGTGACCCTCTTGACAGCACGCGATCAGGTACCCGCCTACGACGCTGTTTTCCAGCAGTGCTTCATGGATGCGTCGCCGTATGCGCAGGCCCTGAAGGACGAGCGGCGGCCCGACGAAGGCACGCCGGGCATGCCGGAGGAGTCCGTCAACGATGGGGGGGCAGAGTACGAGTCCGGGGACGCGACGTCCGGCTCGTCCCTGCCGGACCAACTGGCCTTGGCGGACGATGCGTCGGACCTAGCGCGTACTGCGGCGGGCGAACCGGCGGGCGAGCTTTCTGGCGAGAGCAAGCGCGCAGGAGCGGTTCTCCGGATGAGCGCCGAGGAGCGCCTGGCGGTCAAGGACTTCGCGGCCTGCACGCCCGAGGAGCTGGCGACGCTGGCGAGTGCTATCGAGCGGCTTCGCTTGATGCCACCGCCGCGTCGCACATCGCGCATGCGTAGCGGCCGTAAGGGCCGGAACGTCGATGTGCGGGCCACGATCCGGCGATCTTGTCGAACGGCTGGCGAGCCCATGGTCCTCGTGCGGCAGGAGCGCGTCTTGCGTCCGCGACGGGTGGTTTTGATCGCCGACGTTTCAGGATCAATGGAGTCCTTTGCGAGACTCTACCTGCACTTGATGCGCGGCGCGGTGCAGGCGCTGCACGCGGAAGCCTTCGTGTTCGCCACGAGACTCACCCGTTTGACAAAGGTGCTCGGCACCCACCATCCTAATGCAGCCTATCGGCGGGCCCTGGACAGCGCGCCCGACTGGTCCGGTGGCACGCGGATCGGACAGGCACTGGCCGACTTCGTGGACCAGCACGGCCGGCGCGGCGTGGCACGCGGCGCGGTAATCGTGATCGTTTCCGACGGCTGGGAGACTCAGAACGTCGGGCTGGTCGAAAGCTCCATGCGTGAGCTGTCGCGACTGGCCCACCACATCGTCTGGATAAATCCGCGCATGGCGGCTGATGGCTATCGCCCCCTGGTGGGCGGCATGGCTGCCGCGCTTCCTTGGGTGAATACTTTCGTGCCGGGCCATACCTATCGAGCCTTGGAAGAGGTCGTCGCGGCCATCAGCGCCGCAACGCCCCGGATGGGGAGTCGCGGGGCGCTACCGGATCATTCAACCACTGCACTGAGGAGACACATGACAGCTGATCATTTTTCGAGTCGGACGCCGGCGGGGCGCGGCGAAGACATGCCTATCCATCCATCGACGATGCAGCGTCGCAGGAGCTGACGATGAAGCCACCCAAATTCGAATTCGTGCGTGCCGACTCTGTCAAGGGCGCCATCGCCGCGCTCAGTGAGTACGGCGAAGGTGCGCGGATCCTGGCCGGCGGGCAGAGCCTGGTTCCGATGATGAACCTGCGAATTGCGCGGCCCACGCACCTGATCGACATCACGCGCATCCCCGGTCTCGACCGGGTGGAGGAGCACTCCGACGGTGTCGTGATCGGCGCCGCGGCGCGCCACTACGCAGTCGAAGGAAGCGACGTCGTCAAGCGCGTTTGTCCGCTCGTGCCGGAGGCGCTCAAACTTGTGGCCCATGAGACGATCCGTCATCGCGGCACGGTCTGCGGCAGCCTCGCGCACGCCGACCCCCATTCCGAACTGCCGGCAGTTGCTGTGGCGCTCGATGCAGTGATCACAATCGCGGGCCCGTTGGGCGAACGCCACGTCCCGGCTTCCGAGTTCTACTTCGGTCCGTTCATGACGGCCGTCGGGCCCTCGGAAATGGTGACAGCGGTCAAGTTTCCAGCGATCCCGAGCTCGGCGGGCTATGCGATCGCGGAGTTCGCCCGGACGCACGGGAATTTCGCCATCGCGGGAGCCGTGAGCATCATAGAGCTGGACGCCGACGGTTCCGTCCGCCGGGCGGCGCTGAGTCTCTTCGGACTGGCGAGCCGGCCGCTGCGCGCCTCTATGGCCGAGCAGGCACTGCTTGGCAAGGTCCCGACGGCCGAAGTCATCGAACGGGCGGCTGCCGCGGCGCTCGAGGGCGTCGAATGCAGCGAGGACATGCACGGGTCCGCGGCCTACCGTACGAACATCGGTCGCGTCTACGCGGCCCGGGTCATCGGCACCGCGGTCGCGCGGGCAAATGCAGGAGAACGACAGTGAGCCAATCTGGAAAGCAAAACATCACCCTGGTCGTCAACGGCACGAAGCGGGTGGTCGGTGTCGAGAGCCGATCGCTGCTGTCCGATGTGCTGCGACGAGACCTCGGCCTCGTCGGCGTGCACGCCGGCTGTGAGCATGGCGTTTGCGGCGCCTGCACCGTGCGGATCGATGGCAAGTCTGCGCGCTCCTGCATCACGCTGGCAGTGCAGATCGATGGAAGTAGCGTCGACACCGTGGAAGGACTGGCCGATGGAACGAAGCTCCATCCGGTACAGGAGGCGTTCTGGCGCTGCAACGGTCTTCAGTGCGGCTTCTGCACGCCAGGCATGCTGATGCGGGTGACGGAGTTCCTGGAGACGAATCCCACGCCGACACGGGAAGAAGCGCGCGAAGCCATCGCGAGCAACCTCTGCCGGTGCACGGGCTATCAGCACATTATCGATTCGGTGATGGAGGCGGCAGCCAGGCTGCGTGGTGAGGAATGGTCCGCGACGGCTGGCATCCCGGCCGCGGAACTGCGCGACCCAACGAAGGAGACACGGTGATGGCCATGCAAGGCATGAAGCAACTGCAATGGATCGGTCGATCCATTCCGAAGGTCGAGGATCGCAAGTTCCTCATGGGGCAGGGCGGCTACGTCGACGACCTCGACCTGCCGAACATGCTACATGTCGCCGTGGTGCGCAGCCCGGTGGCACACGCCCGCATCACAAGCATCGACACATCGCGCGCACTGGAGCTTGACGGTGTGGTCGCTGTGATTACCGGCAAGCAGGCCGCGGAGCTCTGTGATTACATGCCGGACTTCAACCCGGAGCCGAACCTGCACAAGTGGCGCGTTCTGGCCGACGAGAAGGTCCGATTCGTCGGTGAAGGCGTCGCGGTCGTCGTGGCGCAGAGCCGCTACATCGCCGAGGACGCGCGGGAGCTGGTGGACGTTGAGTACGAGCCTCTTCCGGTAATCCCGAATGCCCGGGCCGCGATGCAGCCCGGCGCAGCCTTGCTCCACGAAAAGATGGAGTCCAACGTGGCGCTGGACAGCACACTTTCGTTCGGCGACGTGGACGGCGAGTTCGCACGCGCTGACATCGTGGTGCGCGAGACCGTACGCTGGGGCCGCACGTCGGCGCAGCCGCTGGAGACAGTGGGTGCGATAGCCAACTTCAACCCGGCCACGGGGATGTTGACGATCAATTCGAATTCGGTAGCGCTCACCAACTTCGCGTTCCTCGTCGCCGGCACGCTGAAGGTGCCCAGCAACAAGCTGGACCTGATCCCAATGCCCGCCGGTGGCAGCTTCGGTGCGAAGTTCTGGGCGGTGCGAGTGGCCGTCACGGCCGGCATGTGCTCGAAGTTTCTCGGCCGGCCCGTCAAATACGTGGAGGACCGGCTCGATCACGCCGTCAGTTGTGATCATCACGGCTCCGAGCGCGAGTACGAGATCGAGTTGGCAATGACAAAAGAAGGCGAGCTCCGTGCCATCCGGTTCGACGTCATCGACGACTATGGCGCCTACTTCCAGTTCGGCCTGGGCACCCACGGCAATGCGATGTCGCAGGTGATCGGACCGTACAACATCAAGGCCGTATCCTATCGCGCGCGCGGCGTGTTCAGCAACAAGTGCCAACAAGGCGCCTATCGAGGTTTCGGCTCCGAAGTCCACAACTTCGCGATTGAACGCATCGTCGACAAAGCGGTGCGGGAACACGGCTTCGATCCGATCGAGCTGCGGCGCCGCAACTTCATCCAGCCGTCGCAATTCCCCTTCAAGATTCCGGGTGGGAATGTCTACGACTCCGGCAACTACGAGGGCGTCCTGAAGCAGGCGCTTGATCTCGCCAAGCTGGACCACTGGCGTGCCGAGCAGACGAAGGCGAGGGCGCAGGGTCGCTACATCGGGATCGGCCTGGTCACCTGCCAAGAGCGCAGCGTCTACGCCGCCAACGAGTGGTGGTTCTTCCGCCGAAGCCCGGCCATGGGCGTGACCAGCGTGCCCGAGAGCATCTCGATCAGCGTCGACGCACTCGGCGCCGTTTCGGTGACACTCTATTCGACCGCATTCTGGGGCAACAGCCCCGAAACGGTAGTGGCGCAGGTGCTGGGCGAGGAACTCGGCGTCAACCCGGATGACGTTAGCTTCAGCTACGCGGGAACGGCCAAGGGGCTGCCGGCCAGCGGCCCGGGCGGCAGCCGGTTCACCGTGATGATCTCCGGTGCCGTGCAAGGGGCGGCCGCAAAGATCCGTGCGAAGGCGCTGAAGGTCGCCGCGCACATGATGGAGATCAGCGAGAACGACCTCGAGTTTGTCAACGGCGGCGTCCAGGTCAAAGGCGATGCCGGCAAACGGTTGAGCCTGGCGCAGATCGCCGTCATGCCGCGCCTGTTCAAGCACCAGCTGCCGGCAGACATCGACAGCGGCTTCGAGGCGGACATGGTCTTCGACCACCCGTACACGACGCTTCCGACCGCCGACCGCAGCGATCTTGGTGTCTTCTACCCGATGATGGCCCACGCGGCGCACATTGCCGTGGTGGAGGTGGATGTGCAGACCGGCGCGATCAAGTTTCTCGACTATGTGGCCGTTCACGACTGCGGGACCGTCGTGAACCCGCGCTCGCTCGATGGCCACGTCATCGGCGGCCTGGCCCAGGGGGTGGGCCAAACGCTGCTGGAGGAGTACGTCTACGACGAGGATGGGCAGATCGTCAGCTCGTCGCTGATGGACTACCTGATCCCGTCGGCCATGGAGGTGCCGGAGGTCCGACTGGGCCACCACGAGACGCCTTCCCCCTTCACTCCCTACGGCATGAAGGGCGGCGGCGAAGGCGGCCGGATGCACGCACCCGCCGCTATTGCCTGCGCGGTGGACGATGCGCTTGCTCCGCTCGGGGCCAAGCGTGCAACCTACCTGCCGCTGACTCCGGAACGCGTCCTCAACCTGATCCAGGGGCGCTGAGGGAGAGGCCGGCAAGGGGCCCGCCATGTGACTGTGCATGGGTGCCATGCATCCTGCACAGTTGCTGGCAAAGAGAAATCGCCACTTGGCGCCAGGCGGTTCGAATCAGTGACACTGCGGCGACGGCTGGCGCCCGCCGCCCTAAGAGCGATCCATGGACAACGTCGATCTGAGCGTTCTCAAGCAAGTCCTCGCCTGGCGAGAAGGCGGCCATCATGTTGTGCTCGGCACTGTCACCCGCACCTGGGGATCGGCGCCACGGCCGATCGGCTCAGTGGTGGCCGTGCGTGGTGATGGCCAGATCGTCGGGTCGGTTTCGGGTGGCTGCATCGAGGACGACTTGATCGACAAGGTGCGCAACGGCGCGCTCGGACTTGCCAAGCCGGAGGTGGTGCGCTACGGCGTGGGCGCGGAGGAAGCGACGCGCTTCGGCCTACCCTGCGGCGGCACGCTGGAGCTCGTGCTTGAACCGGTGGGCGAGCAGTCCAAGCTGTCCGAGCTCGTCGAGCGCCTCGCGCGCGGCGAACTCGTGCGACGCGAGCTGCACCTACGGACGGGCGAAGTCACGTTGACCCCGCCGGGCGACGGCGACGTTCTTCAGCTCACCGAAACAACGCTCGTCACGACGCACGGGCCGTGCTGGCGGCTGCTGCTGATCGGCGCTGGCCAGATGACCCAGTACATCGCGACGATGGCGCGCGCACTGGACTACGACGTCATCGTCTGCGATCCCCGCGACGAGTATGCCGAGGGCTTCTGCATCGACGGCGCGCGGCTGGTGCGCGGCATGCCCGACGACGTGGTCGTGGAGCTGCGGCCCGACGGTCATACCGCAGTCATCGCCCTCACCCACGACCCTAAGCTCGACGATCTCGCGCTGATGGAGGCGCTGCGCGGCCCCGCGTTCTACATCGGGGCGATCGGATCGCGCGTGAATCAGGCTAGGCGCAAACAGCGGCTTGGGGAGCACTTCGGCCTCACGGACGAGCAGCTCACACGGCTGCACGGACCGGTGGGAATCAAGAACGGTGCCCGCACACCGCCGGAGATCGCCGTGAGCATCCTCGCTCAGCTGACTGCGGTGCGCTACGGCTACGTGATTCCCGATCCAGTCCAAGTGACCCCTGCCGCGCCGGGCGCCGAAGCCGGCTGCGTAGTCTGACGACTCCGGTCAATCTTGCACTACTAATTTGCGTTCAACGATATCGAAATCATTCATTTGAATCCTGTCATTGGCTGGACTCGGACAGGATCGCCCGCCGCATGGAAGGCGTTCTGGCGAACACATTGAGCAAATGTCAGAACGGCGACTTCACCGCAGAACCGTTGCCATCAGCTTTCGAATCTCGGGCAGGTAGAGAGCCTCGGCCTTGTGGGCGATGGTGACCAGGCCGAAGCGAGCCTTTATCGCCAGTGGCGGGTGAAGCTTGATTTCTACCAAGTCTGGCGCGCATGCCCGTATGGCCAATAGAACAGTGTCAGTGTCTTCAGTCACCTGTATCAGGTGGGATATCTCGTCGCTTCGGAACTTCACCATGACCTCGGGGTGTGCCTTCTCCCCATAGCGCTCGATCAGGATTCGGGCCGTTTCCTCACTCTGCGGCGTCGAGGCGATGGGGTAGCTGGTCAGGTGCTCGAAGCTGACCTTGGCTGACTTCGCCAAGGGATGGTCTTTCCTGCACATGAAGATGCCGTCCATCTCGGCGACCTGCGTCACGCTGAGGTCGGGGGCCGGTTGCAGCGCGCGAACGTCGACCACGAGCGCATCGAGCTGGCGCTCCCTGAGCATCTGGACGAGACTTGCGGTGTTGGACCGCACGATGTCGACATGGAAGCGGGGGAAGTGCTGCGCGAAGTGCGCCATGACCGGGGCAGTCAGCATAGCCCCCGGCCCGGAACTCAGCCCCAGCCGCACGCGCCCCGAGTCTTGCGCGCCCAAGTGCTTGCCGCAGTGCCTGAGCTGCTCCGCTTCCTCGACCAGTGCCCGGCTGCGTGCGAGCACCTCGCGGCCGAAGACGGTGAGCTCGATGCGCTTGCCGATGCGGTCAAACAGCAACTGGCCGAGCTCATCCTCCAGGGACTTGATGCTGCGGCTCAGCGCAGGTTGCGTCATGCACAACTGGCTTGACGCCTTCACGAAAGAGCCCACTTGGGCCAGGACGATGAAGTGGCGCAGCTGGACCAGAGTCATGGAATCAATGCGTTTGAGATCATGAAAATGCAAAACAAAATGCATTGGACGCCATGATTCTACGTCTCTAAGATGACCCGGGAAACATTCCATCTTGCACAGGAGTCAGAAATGAAATCCCCTCTCAAGGCGCTGGCCGGCGCACTCGGCAGCCTTTTGATCTGTGGCGCTGCGTCGGCACAGAACTTCCCCTCCAAGCCCGTGACGCTCATGGTGCCGTATCCGGCCGGCGGGGTATCGGACGTGATCGCACGCACCGTCAACACGGTCCTGGCCAAGCGCCTGGGCCAGCCGGTACTGGTCGAGAACCTGGGCGGAGCCGGCGGGGGCATCGCGGCGCAAAAGGTCCTCAACAGCCCGGCCGACGGTCACATGGTTTTCCAGGGCTCGCCCAATGAGTTGATTCTGGCCCCCCTGTCGAACGCCGCCATCAAGTACAAGCCCGAGGACTTCCGCCTGGTGCAGATGATCACCATCAACCCGCTGGTGATGCTGGCCCGCAAGGACCTGCCTGCCGGCAATGGCGACGAACTGGTGGCTTATGCGAAGAAGACTGCCGCCGCCGGCAAGCCCATGACCTTCGCAAGCGTGGGCCCCGGCTCGCTGTACCACCTGCTGGGCGAGCACATGTCCAAACTGACAGGCGTACCCATGACCCACGTTGCCTACAAGGGCGGCGCGCCGGCTGTGCAGGACCTCCTGGGTGGCCAGGTCGACATTTTCATGACGCCCTATGGCAAAGGGCAGGTGCAACTGGTGGAAGACGGCAAGCTCAAGGCGCCGGCTGTGCTGTCGGCAGAGCGCCAGGAGCTGTTCAAGAAGGTTCCGACGCTCAACGAGAGCACCGCGCTCAAGGGCTTCGTGTTCGATACCTGGGCCGGCTACTTCGTCCACAAGGACACGCCCGAGCCTGTGGTGCAGGCGCTGCACAAGGCGTTGAGCGAAGTCGCGAACGATGCGACGGTGCGCGATGCCCTGGAAGCGCAAGCCATGATCGTGCCGCGCCCCCAGCCGCTGGCGGCCGTGGCCAAGCTGTATGCAGAGAATACGGCCAAGTACCAAGCGATCGCCAAGTCGATGAACCTGAAGCCGCAGTGACGGCAGCCAGGAGGAACTGATGGAAGCCACCTACCTTGGTCATTCGCTGTCGGAGCGCATCGGCGAGTTCATCCGCATCCGTCGGGACATCCACGCCCACCCCGAGCTCGCGTTCGAGGAGCACCGCACGGCCGCACTCGTGGCGCAGAAGCTGGGCGACTGGGGCTACGAGGTCACCACCGGCCTGGGGCGGACAGGCGTGGTGGGCACCCTGCGACGCGGCAGCGGCACGCGGTCGATGGGCATACGGGCCGACATGGATGCCCTGCCCATCCAGGAGATGGGAACCGCCGAATGGAGGAGCCGCACGCCCGGCCGCATGCACGCCTGCGGTCACGACGGTCATACGGCTACGCTGCTGGCGGCGGCCCGGATCATCGCGGAGGACATTGCCTTCGACGGCACGCTCCATCTGATCTTCCAGCCGGCGGAGGAGGGAGCCGGCGGCGCACTGCAGATGCTCGCCGACGGCCTGTTCGAGAAATTCCCTTGCGATGCCGTTTATGCCCTGCACAACCTACCGGGCATCGAGACCGGGTGCTTCAAGTTCAGGACCGGGCCGGCCATGGCGTCGAGCGATAACGTGACCATCACCCTCACGGGGGTGGGTGGGCACGGCGCCCTGCCGCACGAGTCGGTCGACACCGTGGTGGCCGCGGCATCCGTCGTGATGGCCCTGCAGACCATCGTGGCCAGGAACGTCGATCCGGTGAAGTCGGGCGTGGTCTCGGTCGGCGCGTTGCATGCGGGCCAGGCCAACAACGTCATCCCCGAGGAGGCCCGGCTGGAGCTGAGCGTGCGGGCGCTGGACCCGCAGGTGCGCCAGCTGCTCAAGACGCGCATCTTCGAACTGGTCGAGCTGCAGGCGGCCAGCTACAGGGTAAAGGCCACTGTCGACTGGCGGGATGGCTACGACGTGCTGGTCAACACCCCCAGGGAAACCAAACTGGCGATCGACGTGGCGACCCGTTTGTTCGGCCCTGAACGCGTCGACCCCGACGGCCCGCCGCTAACCGCCAGCGAAGACTTTGCCTTCATGCTGAACGAGGTGCCTGGCTGCTATTTCTTCGTCGGCAACGGCGGTCCGGGCACGCCCGGGGCCTGCACGGTGCATAACCCCAGCTACGATTACAACGACGACATCATCGAGCCGGGCGCGGCCTTCTGGGCTGAACTCGTCGCAGCGTACTTGAAGCACTGATCCTACTGGGTCAATAACGCCGTCGAGCGCTGACCGCGGCGCAATGCGGGCAAGGTTCCGGGCCGCCTGCGGGTGCGACGCTCAACCGAAGGCGCAGCGTCCAGATCGAATCCGGCACCTGACGCCATCGCTCGATGGCCGGGCCAAGGCTTGCGGGGAAAGCTGCCGGCTCAGGCCGCGTCGGGCTGCACGGAAGGCGCCGCACGCCTGAAGGCATCGAGCTCGCCGCAGGCGGCATCCACCGCGCGAATCAACGGATAGGGCGTGAGGTCCACGTTGAAGCGGCGCGCACTCTCCACCTGGGGCACCAGGTAGACGTCGGCCAGCGTAGGTGTGTCGCCGAAGCTGAAGCGCCCGCGCTTCGGGGCCGATGCCATCAATGCCTCGTAGGCGCTGAAGCCGGCGTTGATCCAGGTGCCGCACCAAGCGTCGACAGCGGCAGCGTCGGCGCCGAACTGCTTGCGCAGGTACTCGAGGATGCGGCGGTTGTTCACCGGATGGATGTCGCAGCCCACGAGGGCCGCCAGAGCCCGCACGTGAGCGCGCTCCAGCGCCGCAGTCGGCAGCAGCGCCGGGGTGGGGTACTTCTCCTCCAGCCACTCGATGATGGCCGGCGACTGGATCAGAATCTGCTCGCCCGTGTCCAGCGCGGGCACCAACTGCTGTGGGTTGACCGCCTTGAACGCCTCCTGCAGGTGCTGTTCGGTTCGCAGGTCCACGGCCACGTACTCCGTGTCCAGCCCTTTGAGATTGAGCGCAATGCGCAGGCGGTGCGAGGTGCCGCTGCGAAAGAAGTTGTAGAGCTTCATCACTCGGCCGGGCCGACGTTCAGCGCGATCTCACCCACGCCCTCGACACGGCCGGTGATCTTGTCGCCCGCCACCACAGGGCCAACGCCCTCGGGCGTGCCGGTATAGATCAGGTCGCCCGGCTCAAGGTGATAGAAGAGCGAGAGGTCGGCGATGATCTCCCGAATGTTCCAGATCAGCTTGTCCACGTCGGAACTCTGCTTGACATGGCCGTTGACGCTCAGTTCGATGGCGCCATGGTCGATGACCGTGCCCTCCATAGGCACGATTTCGCTGCACACCGAGGACTGTTCCACGTCCTTTCCCAGGTCCCAGGGGCGGCCCTTGTCACGCGCCACCAGCTGCAGGTCGCGCCGCGTCATGTCCAGGCCGCAGGCGTAGCCGTAAACGATCTCGTGCGCGCGCTCGACCGGCACACGAAACCCCGGCTTGCCGATCACGAGCACGAGCTCCATCTCGAAGTGGTAGTTCGTGGTGCCGGGTGGGTAGGCCACGGTGGCGCCGCTTTGCACCAGGGTCTGCGGCGACTTGGTGAAATAGAACGGGCGCTCGACCGACTTGTCGACCGGGCGACCCATCTCGACCGCATGCGCGTGGTAGTTGCGGCCGACGCAGAAGATGCGGTTGACGGGCAGGCGCTCGGCCTTGCCGCGCACGGGCAGGGATTGAACGGCGGGCGGATTCCAGAGGTAGGTGGTCATGAGAAGAATTCCTCGATGCAATGGCGGGGCGGGGTCCGGGAGCGTCAGCCCCGGTTCTCGTAGACGCCGAGCTTGCGGTGCAACGGCGACTCGTCGGCGATGAAGATGAAGGAGGGGCGGTCAGGCAGGCGGTTGCTCAGCGTGACGGCTTCGTAGCCGGGCGCGCAGCAGGTGTCGGCCTCGGCCAGCGTGAAGGAGCTGCCGAAGACCTGCACTTCGACGCCGCCTTCGATCAGATGGAACACCTGGGCCGGTGAGCGCGCGGGCAGGCGCAGCGTCTGGCCGGGGCGAAGCATCAGCGCGTAGAAGCCAAGGATGTTCTCGGCGTCATCGCCGGTCTCGGGGTTCACGTAGGTGATCTGTACGGCATCCAGGTCGGGCTGGTCCTCGGCCAGCGCCTCGAGCGCGGCGCGCGCGTCCACCCAGGGGTAGCGCAGCATCGGGTAGCGCTTGCCGGACCGACCGAACACCGGCGTGGGCACCACACCGCCGCGTGCGTAGGCGCGGTCGCCGCGGCCCGGCACCTGGGTCTGGCGCTCGCCGTTGATGTGATAGCTGGCCTCCATGTAGTAGACCAGGGGCAGGTCCAGCACGTCGAGCCAGACCACCGGCTGGTCGCCGTCGTGACCATGCTCGTGCCACAGGCCAGTGGGCGTGAGGATCAGGTCGCCGCGGCTCATCGGGCATTTCTCGCCGTCCACCGTGGTCCAGGCGCCTTCGCCTTCGACGACCATGCGCACCGCGTTGGGTGTGTGGCGGTGCGAGGGCGCCCATTCGCCGGGCAGCAGCAGCTGCATGCCCAGGTAGATCGCGGCGCTGGCCTGCATCTTCTCCAGGCCGTGGCCCGGGTTGGCCAGCACCAGCACGCGGCGCTCGGCCTTCTCGATCGGCGTCAGCTCGCCGGCCTGCAGCAGCAAGGGCTTGAGCGACTGGTAGGACCAGAACGTCGGCTTCGTCTGGCGCGTGGGCACCTTGGGCGGAAGCACCCCGCGCAGGCTGGGCCACAGGGGCACCAGGTTCTGTTTCGTCAGCTCGTCGCGGTAGTCCTGCGGCAGGTCTTCCAGGCGGCCGAGCGGTTGATCGGAGTCGGTCATGGCGGTTCCTTAAAACGGTGGTGACGGTGTGCGTTCAGGCTGCGCCCAGGCCGAACGGCGCAGGCGTGGGGGCAACGATAGAGCGGAACAGGTCGTTGAGAGCCTCGCTCTTCCTGCTCGCACCTCCGCGAGCATCTGCTTCATGTTGTTGATCACGGTTGGCAGCGACTCAGACGCCCAGATATTCATGAACGATGCGCGGCTCGGCGCGCAGGGCTGCCGAATCGCCGGACCAAACGACCTTGCCCTTCTCCATCACGAAGTGACGGTCAGCCAAGTCCATGAGGGGGCCGAGGTTCTTGTCGATCACGATCATCGACAGCCCTTCGGACTTGAGCTCGCCCAGGGCGCGCCAGATCTCTGCACGGATCAGCGGCGCAAGGCCTTCGGTGGCCTCGTCGAGGACCACCAGCCGTGGATTGGTCAACAACGCCCGTCCGATGGCCAACATCTGCTGCTCGCCCCCCGACAGCTGGGAGCCCAGGTTGCTGCGACGCTCTTTCAGGCGTGGGAAGAAGCCGTAGACACGATCAAGCGTCCACGGCTTGAGCTTGCTGGCAGGATTGGTCCTGGCGGTGGCAACCAGGTTCTCCTCCACCGTCAGGTTCGGAAACACTTGGCGTCCCTCGGGCACCAGGCCCAGACCCAGCCTGGCAATCTGGTACGAGGCCAAGCCTTCCACAGCCTTGCCATCGAACTCGATCTGCCCGCCCTTGGGCGGGAGCAGTCCGAAGAGGCACTTGATGGTGGTCGATCGCCCCATGCCGTTGCGCCCGAGCAGGGTCATTACCTCGCCCTCTTTCATCGAGAAATCGACGCCGAACAAGACCTGGGCGGCACCGTAACCGGCCTTCAGGCCGCTGACGTTCAGGAAGTTCTTCATGCTTCGCCGACCTCCTCTTCGCCCAGGTAGATGCTGCGGACTTCCTCGTTGCCGCGGATCTCCTCGGGCGTGCCGGTGGTGAGGATGCGCCCGTAGACGAGCACGCTGATACGGTCGGCCAGGGCAAAGACGGCATTCATGTCGTGCTCGACCAGCAGGATGGTGTAGCGTCGCTTGAGCGACTTGAGAAGCTCGACCACCGCCGCCGACTCCTGCACGCTCATGCCGGCCATCGGCTCATCGAGCAGCAGGAACTTGGGACGCGAAGCCAGCGCCATGGCCAGCTCCAGCTGGCGGCGCTCGCCATAGCCCAGCTCGGAAGCCAGGACGTTGGCTCGCGAGGCCAGGCCCGCCGCCGCTATGCCTTCGTCGGCCGCCGCCAAAGCAGCCTTGTCCTCGAGCAGGGGCTTCCAGAAACTGAAGGCGTGCGTGCGCGCCCCGCGGGCGGCCAGCGCAGCATTCTCGCGCACCGTGAACTCGTCGAAGACCGAAGTGATCTGGTATGAGCGCACCAGACCCCGCCGCGCCCTGGCATAGATGCCCTGGGCCGTGACGTCCTCGCCCGCGAAGTGGATCTGTCCGCTGTCCGAGCGCAGCTCACCCGAAAGCTGGTTGATCAGCGTCGTCTTGCCTGCCCCGTTGGGGCCGATGATGGCATGGAGCTCACCTTGCCGGATGTCCAGCGAAACCTCATCGGTGACGAGCAAGGCGCCGTAGCGCTTGGTGATCGCCTGGGTATGCAACAAGCTGCTCATTGCGCGCTCCCCCTTGCCGCAAGCGCGGAACGAGCAGAGCGCTCCTTGGCACCGCCCAGGCTCGCCCCCAGCTTCTCGAACCAGCCGATGATGCCGGTCTTGCCCAGCATCGCAACCGCGAGGATCACCAGGCCAAATACGGCCATCCAATGCTCGGTGTAGGCCTTGAGAACCTCCTCGATGCCGAGAAAGGCCAGCGTCCCCAGCACGGGGCCGAAGACGGTGCCCATGCCGCCAAGCACCACCATCACGATGAGCTCGCCCGAGACCATCCACGACATGCTGCTCGGCGACGCATAGGCGTTGAGGTTCGCCAGCAGCATGCCGGCGATGCCGCAGAAGACCGCGGAGAGAACATAGGCGGTGAGCTGGTAGCGCTGCAACGGCAGCCCGACAGAGGCCACGCGGCGGTCGTTCTGTCGCCCCCCACGCAAGGTCATGCCAAAGGGCGAGTTGCGCAGCCGCGTCAGCCAGTACACCAACAAGGCAAGCAACAGCCAGGCCGCGTAGAACACGTCCTGGGGCGTGGCCAGCTGCCATCCGAAGAACTCGCTGGGCGTGGGGACGCTCATGCCGTCGTCGCCGCCGTACTGCTTGAGGCTGACGATGACGAAATAACCCATCTGCGCGAACGCCAGGGTGATCATGATGAAGGCGATGCCCGAGGTGCGCAGACTGATCTGCCCGGTGAGCCCGCCGACGAGCACGCAGGCGACCACGCACATGCCCAACTGAGCCCAGCCCGAGGTGATGCCATAGTACGCAGGCAGGGACACACTGTACATGCCGATGCCGATGAACAGGGCATGACCCAGGCTGACGAGCCCACCGAAACCCAGCGCGATGTTGAGCGCGCTGGCGGCGATCGCGTAGATCAATACCCGGGCCACGAAGGCCACGAGAAAGTTGTCGTTCGTGGCTGCAGCCACCGTGGGCACCGCAGCCAGGACGAGCATGAGGATCACCGGCAGCAGTTGCGCCGGTCGCAGGAACTTGTTCATCATTTCCCCTTGTGAGCCGGGAACAGGCCCTGTGGTCGCCAAGCGAGGATCACCGCCATGAGCAGGTAGATCAGCATGGAGGCCAGTGCCGGCCCTGCCGCGTTGGCCACTTCCCGGTCGGCGAACTCACGGATCAGCATCGGCAGGAAGGTGCGGCCCAGCGTGTCGACCAGGCCGACGATGATGCCGGCGTAGAGCGCACCGTGCACCGAGCCGATGCCGCCGATGACGATGACCACCAGCGTGGTGATCAGCACCGGCTCGCCCATGCCGCTTTGCACCGACAGAATGGGGCCTGCCATGGCCCCCGCGAGCGCCGCCAGCGCCGCACCCAGCGCGAACAGCATGGCATTGAGCAAGCGGATGTTCACGCCCAGGGCGCCCACCATCTGCGGATTCACCGAGCCGGCGCGGATGAGCATGCCCACGCGCGTCTTGTGGATCAGCCACTGGCTACCGGCAGCCACCAGCAGACCGACGACGATGATCAGGAAACGGTAGGTCGGGTAGGTGAAGCCGAGCAGCTCCACCGTGCCGGACAGGGCCTCAGGCAGCGAGACGAAGACCGGCTGAGGTCCCCAGACCATTCGCACCACCTCGTTGAAGAACAGCACCAGGCCGAAGGTCGCCAGCACATGGTCCAGGTGGTCGCGCCGGTACAGGCGCGAAACAGCCACCCATTCCAGCAGCAAGCCGACCACCACGCCGGTGGCCAGCGCCGCCAGAACCCCCAGCGCGAAAGACTCGGTGTGCACACCGACCACGGCGGCCGCATAGGCACCCAGCATGTACAGCGAGCCGTGAGCCAGGTTCACGAAGCTCATGATGCCGAACACCAGCGTGAGCCCGGCGGCCAGCAGGAACAGCATGACGCCGTACTGCAGGCCGTTGAGCAGCTGCGCGATGAGCAGGGAAGCCGTCATGTCTTACCTCGGCTTGCACTGGGAGACGTAAGCGTCCTGGTGTTCCTGCAAGGGCGTGCCGATCTGCTTGACCACCACCTGCGAGCCCTCCTTGGCCACCTGGAAGGCGTAGTAATTCTGCACCGGCATGTTGTTGGCGTTGAAGCGGAACGGCCCACGCACGGCCTTGAGCTCGGCGCCTGCGGCCTTGACTGCCGCAGCGAAAGCCGCCTTGTCGGAAGTGTTGCCCTTGACCTTACCCACAGCCAGGTCGAGCAGGCGCGCGGTGTCGTAGCCTACGGCGGCGTAGTGGCTCGGCACGCGACCGTACTTCTTGCTGAAGTTGGCCACGAACTCGGCGTTGCCCGGGGTCTTGAGCGCGACATCCCACATGGCGCCCGTGATGGTGCCCACGGCCGCATCGCGCAGGGACGGCATGGTCGTTCCATCGACCGTGAAGGCCGACAGCATGGGCACGCGCTTGCTCAGGCCGGCCTGGCTGAACTGCTTGACGAAGTTCACGCCCATGCCTCCAGGATAGAAGACGAACACAGCATCCGGGCCGGCCGCCTGGAGTTGCGCGATTTCGGCAGAGTAGTCCGGTTGGTTGACTTGGGTGTACACCTCGTCGAGGACCTGCCCCTTGTAGTAGCGCTTGAACCCGGCGATGTAGTCCTTGCCGGCCTGGTAGTTGGGGGCCATCAGGTAAACGCGCTTGTAGCCACTGTCCTGTGCAAACTTGCCCATGGCCTCGGCTGCGCCATCGTTCTGCCAGGCTGCGGAGAACACATTGGGCAGACAGCCACTGCCGGCGATGGGCGACGGACCCGCGTTGGTGGCAATGACCACCGTGCCCGACTCGACGATGCGAGGCAGACTGGCCATCAGGACATTGGAAAATCCCAGGCCGACGATGGCGTCCACCTTGTCGCGGTCGATGAACTTGCGCGCAATCTGGTTGCCCAGCTCGGGCTTGAGTTGATCGTCCTCGCGCAGCACGGTCACGGGCTGCCCGCCGAGCTTCTTGCCCAGCGACTCGATGCCCAACATGAAGCCATCGTACTGATCCTGGCCGACCGCGGCGACGGGGCCCGACAGCGGACCGGAGAAGCCGATCTTCACTTCGGCCTGAACAGCCTGCAGGGCCAGCAGGGAGGCGCCGGCCACCAGCGTTTTGATAACGGATTTGGAATACACAGTTGTCTCCTGTAAGGAAGGTCCACCGTTGGCGAAGACGCAACGGCAGAAGGCGGGTGTGCCGGCTTGCGCCAGCACCGTTTCGATCAGTCGAGTCGGAGCATCACGCGCATGTTCTCGATCTTTACCGGGTAGGTTCTGATGTCCTCGGTCAGCGGCGCACACATCGCCTTACCGCTGCAGACATCGAAGCGCCCCTGGTGCAGGGGGCACTCGATCTCGCGCCCCTCCAGGAACCCGTCGCTCAAGCGCGCCGCGCCGTGCGTGCACAGGTTGTCGGTGGCGAAGATCTCGCCCTCGACCTCGTAGAGAGCAATGTCCTTGCCCGCCACGTTGACACCGACCACGTCGCCCTCGGGTACGTCGTCGCGGGCGGCAGCATCAATCCAGTCCGGGTTGCTCATAGGTGCCTCAAATGGGGTAGATGATCGAGTTGGGGATCATTTCGCTGTCGTAAATGCACAGGCGCGACTTGAACTTCAAGCCTTCGGCTGTGCGCACCACGGTGTCGATGTAGCGCCCCACGTTGAACACGGTCGACACCTGGGACAGCTTGGTGCGAAGAACAGCGTAATTGGCCTCGCATTCGAACCGGCCGTCGACGATCTTGCGAACGACCGGTGCGCCGACCACATGGCGCTGGTAGTAAGGGTCGTGAAACAGCGTTTCGCGGATGCCGTAGACGCGGTCCTTCAGCATGCCCTTGCTTTCGAACGACAGCGTAGCCAGCGGGAAGCCGCGCTCATGGTTCTCGCGCGGCTGCAGGCGATACACGCAGTCCTCCGTGAAGAATTCGGGCCACAGGTCCCAGTTGCCGGAATCGACCGCACTGGCGTAGTCGGCGTAGAGCTGGGTCAGTGCGTGGTAGGTCTCGAAGTCCATCGTGCTTCCTTTCTCAGTCGCGGCCGTGGGCACAATCCGCCGCGGGCTCGGCCTGGGGCTTTTCCATCACCTCGCGCCAGTAGCGGTACATGCCGCGAATCAGGGTTTCAGTCACCATGTGGTCGGTGTTCTCGACCTCGCGGCCGCCGAGTTCGACCAAGCTGCGATGAAACGGCTTCTGCTCGAATCCCTGCTGCGAAAGCTCGATCACCTCGCCATCGTCGGCCGAGACGAAGCCCGCGGGCCCGAACAGGTTGGCCTGGCGCAGGCGGCGCTGCGTCATCTCCTCGCTGTCATCCTCGAAGCCGAAATGGGTCCAGACAAAGTCGAACGAGCCATGCCCGTTGGGCTGGATATGGCGGGTCGACACGCTGTTGACCTGCTGCTGCAGGATGACGCTCGGAAACAGGGTCGTCATGACGGCCGTCGGGCCGCCCCACCAGGGCTCGGGCACGATGTCGAGAAAGCGCGGGTCGTTGAGCTGCATGCTCTCCTTGAAGCTCGACACCTGCGTGACCTGCTCGGACTTGCCGCCCTGGCCGCGCGTGGAGATCATCGCGGCATGACGATGGCGCGCATCCATCTTGAGCTCGGACTTGTTGTCGGCGCGCCAAAGGCCGAACGTGACGAACCAGGTGTGCAGCAGGCCCGGGTGATACGGATCCTTGATGTTTTCCTGCATCAGCTTCCAGTTGCCCGGAATGCGCTGCCGGTTGTAGCCGAGGATCTTGAGCTTGCGGCCGTTGAACAGGCGGTCGAAATAGCCAAGGATCGTGGGCCCCATGAAATCCTCGAGCGATTCGATGTCCGGGTCGAATGACGCAAAGACAACGCCACCGCGGGTGGCCACCTTGAGCTTGGTCAGTCCGTGATCGGCAGTCTTGAAGTCCGCGGGCATGCCGCCATGGACCTTGCCATCCTGCTTGACACCGCGCCGAAACGGCACGCCCTGCAGGTCGCCTTTGAGGGTGTAGCTCCATTGGTGGTAGGGGCAGACGAATTCCTTTCTGTTGCCGTGTCGCTCGCGGCAAAACTGCATGCCGCGATGGGCGCAGACATTCTCGACCACGCTCACGCTCCCGTCGGCGTCGCGCACCATGAGGACCGAGCGCTCGCCCACCACGGTGCGCTTGAAGTCTCCGGGGTTGGGAATCTCGGCCTCCAGACCGACATAGCACCAGTGACCAGAGTAGAACAGCCGATCCAGCTCGCGCTTGTACAGATCCTCGCGCGTGTACGCCCAGAAGGGCACTCGGCTGCTGCCGTCGTCAGGCCACTTCGGGTCCTGGGGAAACACTGTCTTGGGTTCACTCATCTCTCGGTCTCCTTGGGTGTGTACTGGGCATGCCGGGGAAGGCGTGGGTCAGACGCCGCTGGGATAAAAGGCATCGGCGTAGATGTACTCGGGCTCCACACCTAGCCGCTTGACGAGAAGGCTCAAGGCCTCGACCATGGCCGGAGCGCCGCACAGGTAGGTGCGCCACCCTGCCAGCGAAGGCAGGTCGCGCTCGATCACATCGGTCACGAGGCCGGAGCGCTGGCCTTCGGCGACCGGGCCCGTGGCGATCACGACCTGCACGGTCAGGTTCGGGTGCTTGGCCGCCAGCGCCTGCAGGCGCTCGGCGTCGTAGAGGTCCTGTTGGCTGCGCACGCCGAAATACAGGTGGATGGGGTTGTCCATTCCGGTCTCGAGCGCACCGCGCACAATTGAAAGCACCGGGGCCAGCCCTGTACCGCCCCCGACACACAGCATGGGGCCTGTGTGCTTGCGACGCAGGTAAGCCGTACCCAGCGGGCCGCTGATTCGGATGGACGCCCCGACTTCCAGCTGGTCGAACACGTATTCGGTGACGCGGCCGTCCGGGACCAGGCGGATCTGGAACTCCATCTCATCGTCGCCGGGCAGGCCAGCCATCGAGTAGGGACGGATGTGATCGGGGGTGAACTGCAGCGTGGCGTACTGGCCCGGGCTGAATTCGAGCGACTTGGCGAGCTTGACGCGGATGCGACGGATGTCGTGCGTCGCCTCCTCGATGGCGGTGACGGTGCCCTTGACAATGCGGGCGGGATGCACCACCACCTCGTCCACTTCGGGTACTTCGATGGTGCAGTTCTCGGTCAGCACGGCCTGGCAGGCAAGCACATAGGTGTCGGCGCCGGCCTGGGGGCGACCTGCTTCCGGTCCGCTGTCCAGCACCTGACCCTTGACCACCCGGCAGCGGCAGGTGCCGCAGCGGCCGGCCATGCAGCTGTAGGAAATCGGAATATCGTGCGTACGAAGCACGTCCAGCAGGTTATTGCCGATTTCGACATTCAGCTGCCGATTGAGGGGTTCGACGACGAGTTCCATGTTCAGCTCTCTGTGTATGAGTGTTGTCTCCTGATGCAGCAATTCTGGCGAGCGAAGTGATATAAGTCCATGCAGCGAGTTTGATAGAAAGAATCACCAACTTGAATATCATTCGTCAACCATGAACCTGCGTGACATTGACCTCAACCTGCTGGTGGTCTTCAATCAGCTGCTGATCGACCGCAGCGTTTCGACCGCCGCCGACAAGCTGGGCCTGACGCAACCGGCCGTCAGCAACTCGCTCAAACGTCTGCGTGCGGTGCTCAAGGACGAGTTGTTCCTGCGCACCTCGCGCGGCATGGAGCCAACGCCCTATGCGCTCCATCTGGCGGAGCCGGTCGTTTACGCGCTCAACGCCCTGCAGTCAGCCCTCACTCACCGGGACTCCTTCGACCCGATGACGAGCAGGCGCACATTCAACCTGGCGATGACTGACATCGGCGAGATCTACTTCATGCCGCCGCTCATGAACGCCCTCGCGCAACGGGCGCCGCACATACAGATTAGCACCCTGAGGCCCCACGCGAGCAACCTCAAGGAAGACATGGAATCCGGGTCGGTGGACCTTGCGGTGGGTCTCCTGCCGGACCTTCAGACGGGTTTCTTCCAGAGACGCCTGTTCCGCCACCGCTATGTCTGCATGTTCCGCAAGGGCCACCCCGAGGCGCACACGCCTGTCAGCCTGGAGCAGTTCTGCAAGCTGGAACATGTTGGCGTCGTTCCCGCAGACACCGGGCACAGCGACATCAACGGGCTGCTGGAGCGCGCGGGCGTCAAGCGGCACATGAGGTTGCTGGTGCCGCACTTCATCGCGGTAGGCCCCATCCTGCAAAGCACGGACCTGATCGCAACCGTGCCGCAGCGCTTCGCCGAGCGCGTCCAGGATGCCTTCAATCTGGTCACATCCCCGCACCCCGCTCGGCTGCCTGACATCGCCATCAATTTGTTCTGGCACGCCAAGTTCAATAGGGACCCTGCCAACCTGTGGCTGAGGCAACTGTTCGTCGAACTTTTCGCGGATACGGAATCGCGCCGCAGCAACTGAGCGGCACGGCCACAGGCGCCATCCCGTGCGATTGCCATCACCGGCCAGCATGCACCGTATCAATATCAGTGATGGCGCGCGCGGCGTTCTTGCTGCAATATTTCCGGGCAGTGATCGGCGCCGCACCGGCGCCAGACATAGCCGACGACCAAGGACGACCCAGTGAGTTCCGCTCCTCGCGCCCTCTTTTTCACCTCCGCAACGCAGCGCGTGGAACTCGCGCGTCAGCGCTACTTCGAAGAAGGCCTGCTTCCTTCGGGCATCGTCAGCAACGCTGTTCTGGACTCCTGGTTCCGCTGTCAGCGACTCGGGTACGACCCGCAACGGTCGGTCGAGTTCAACCTCGTGTCCAACAGCCGTGTGCAGCTCGCGCTGCAACGCAATCGCCAGCTGGTGGAGGCCTGGACCGGCGAGCTCCCAGAGCTCGAGCGAACGCTCGCCGGCACTTCCTGTTCTGCCATCCTGACGGATCCATCCGGCGTGCTGGTCGCCACCACCGGTGGAGGTCGGGCGCAGGACGTGATCACCCCTGTCGCACACCGCATCGGCGTCAACCTGTCGGAGGACGCCGCGGGCACCACCGCGCCGGCGCTGGTCGTAAAAACCGGCAAGGTCATCACCGTGCTTGGCGGCGAGCACTACTTCGACAGCGTCAAGCCCATGAACTGCGCGGCCGCCCCCATACACAACACCCGGGGCCAGCTTGCGGGCGTGTTGAACATCTCCAGCGAGGGTTTGCCGTTTGACTTCGATGCAGCCGCGGTCGTCTCTCTGTACGCCACGTCCATCGAAAACAGACTGTTGACGGCCCAGGCGAACGAGCACCTGCTGCTTCGTTTGCAGGTCAGCCCATCACTTCTCGATACGCCGATGGTGGGACTCGCGGGGATCGACGGACAAGGGCGCCTGACCTGGGCCAATGGCGTGGCCTCCCGTCTCCTGGGCATGGATCTCTCTGGAAGGCAAGACCTTCTGCCCGGCGTGGATGGCATCTTCGGGGTGAGCCTGGATCGTCTACTGGCGCTGCCCCAGGCGGGAGCAACGCCGATGAGGCTGGCCAATGGCCTGTCTGTCTGGATGCGCGCATTCATGCAGGCGCCGGATGGTCTTCGTGGATTGAACATCCGCCGCGAAACGACCGAAGCACCGCCCACAGCACTTTGCCTCCCGGCGTCGGTCGCGCCTGGATCATCGGCGCAAGCTTTCGAAGAGAGTCTGCACGATGCTGCGGCGACTGCCGCTGATCCTCCGCCGGCCCCCCCACCCTCGCTGCGAGCGTCAGACCAGGAGCTCATCGCGCGAACGGTGCGCGCCTTCGGCGGCAACATATCGGAGGCGGCCAGGCAGTTGCACGTCTCGCGCGGACTGATCTATCGCCGCCTCAAGCAAGCCCAAGGCGACTGTCCCTGAGGAGGCCCAGTGCACAGGCCCTGGCTTGTCTCATAACGGAACAATCCGGCGCAAGGGTTTTCCCGATGTGCCGTGAGGAGGCCGTGATCCCTACGCTTGCCTCCTGTGAGCGCCCAGCCGTGGTCGTGGTGGCCATGTGGGCTGGGTCTGCATCACGCGGAGACATGCATGCAAGATCACACCATCGAATTCGCCGAGGCACGGCGCCACGACTCGCTTCAGGAGCGCCTGGAGCGCGCGTTCATCAGGGGACGGCTGTCCCGCCGGGCCTTCATCCGGGCCGTCACGGCAGCAGGCTTATCGACCACCGGCCTTCAGGTGCTGGCAGATGAGCTGGAGGCCATTCGTGCCAATCAGACGGAGCGGGCGGCAAAATTGCAGTCCAGCTATGACTACATCGTCGTGGGTACCGGGAGCGCCGGGTGCGCTCTGGCAGGCCGCCTGGCACAGCGCACCGAGGCCAGCATCCTGCTGATCGAAGCCGGCGATTGGGATGTGGCGCCATCGGTGATGAACCCGGGCGTATGGTTCACCAACCTGGGAACCGAGCGGGATTGGAAAGACGTGGCCATTGCCACGCCGTTCACGAACAACCGGCCCATTCCCGAACACATGGGCAAGGTGGTCGGCGGAGGCAGCAGCATCAACGCCACGATCTGGGCACGGCCCTTCAAGAGCGATCTGGACCATTGGGCCGAGGTCAGCGGCGACAGTGCCTGGGGTTATGAATCCGGGCTCGCCATCTACCGGCGCCTGGAAGACTGGCAGGGCACGCCCAGCGCACGCTATCGTGGCAAGGGCGGCCCCGTCTGGTGCCAGCCTGCGCATGACCCGCACCCGCTGGCGCCGGCCATGTTGGCCGGTTGCAGGAGCCTGGGTCTGCCAGTGCTTGACGATCTCAACGGCGCACGTGAAGAACGTGGCAACGGCTTTGCGCTGATGAACCAGATCATCAAGAACGGGCAACGCAACAGCATGGCGCGGGCCTACCTTTATCCGGTTCTCGCCCGCGAGAACGTCACTCTGCTGGTCAATGCCCATGTCGACCGCCTCACGTTCTCTGGCCAACGGGTGACTGGCGTGCAGCTCAATCGTGGCGGCACGGTGGCCCAGGTCGAGGCCAGGACCGAGGTCGTACTGTCTGCCGGTGGGGTCAACACGCCCAAGTTGCTGATGCTCAGCGGCATTGGCGATGAAAAGCAGCTGCGCGCGCACGGCATCAAGGCGGTCATGCATGCGCCCGAGGTCGGCCGCAATTTCCAGGACCACCTCCTGCACGGCGGATGTCTATGGGAACCCAAGGAGGCCATGCCCCACCGCAACAGCGCAGCGGAAGCATCCGGTTTCTGGACCAGCAACAGCGCGGCAACGTCGCCGGACGTGAACCTGGTCCAGATCGAACTTCCCTATGCAAGCGAGGTGGTTGCCAAGGACTATGCGCCGCCGCCCACCAGCTGGGCGCTGTGCGCAGGCCTGGTGGCCCCCAAGAGCCGAGGAACGGTGTCGCTTCGCTCTGCCAAGCCAGATGATCGCCCGGTCGTCGACGCCCAGTTCCTGAGCCATCCCGATGACGTGAAGGCGCTTGCGGCTGGCATCGAACTGGCCCGGGAAATCGGCAACTCCGGCCCCATGCGCGACTTCGTCAAGAGAGAAGTGGTGCCGGCAAAGTCGCTCAAGGGCAAGGAAATGGAAGCCTTCATTCGCAATGGCGCGACCACCTACTTCCATGCCAGCGGCACCTGCCGCATGGGCAAGGACTCGCAGGCTGTCGTCGACGCCAAGCTGCGCGTCAACGGCGTGCAAGGCCTGCGCATCGCCGACAGTTCCATCATGCCCCGAATCGCCAGCGTGGCGACGATGGCCACCTGCGTCCTGATCGGTGAACGGATGGCGGACATCCTGCTGCCGCCCACGTGAGCATGAGACCCCGACCACGGCCCTTTTTTCCAACCACTTCCTTGAAAACATTTAAAGACCATGGAATCCCAACTTCTCATTGACAACCAATGGGCTCATGCCCAAGACGGTGCCATGTTCGAGCGTCGGCACCCGGTATCCGACGAAGTCGTGACGCGCTCGGCAGCCGCAGGGGTCGCCGACGCCGTGCGCGCCGTCGAGTCGGCGAGCGCAGCTTTCAAGGCCTGGCGCCGCTCACCACACAGCGAACGACGCCGCCTGCTGCTGAAGGCCGCGGATATTCTCGAGGCCAAGACACCTCAGTTCATCGAGGCAATGGCTCGCGAGGTGGGTGCGTCGGCGCTGTGGGCGGGTTTCAACGTCCACCTCGCAGCCAATGTGTTCCGCGAAGCGGCGTCCCTGGCCACGCAGATTCAAGGTGAGACGATTCCCACCGACAAGCCGGGCGCATTGTCGATGACGCTGCGTCAGCCTGTAGGCGTGATCCTGAGCATCGTGCCCTGGAACGGTACCGTGGTACTGGCGGCACGCGCGATCGCCTACCCCATCGTGTGCGGCAACACCGTGGTCTTCCGTGGATCCGAATCCAGCCCGCGCACCCACGCTCTGGTGGCGGAAGCCCTGGTCGAGGCGGGCTTCCCGGCCGGCGTGCTCAACTACCTCAGCAACGCTCCCCAGGCCGCCGGCGATGTGGTGGACGCCATGATCGCGCACAAGGCTGTGCGCCGTATCAACTTCACGGGCTCGACCCGGGTGGGCCGCATCATCGCCCAGAAGGCCGCCACGCACCTGAAGCGCTGCCTGCTGGAGCTGGGCGGCAAGTCACCTCTGGTGGTGCTCGACGACGCAGACCTGGACGAGGCCGTCAAGGCAGCCGTATTCGGCTCCTTCCTGTACCAAGGGCAGATCTGCATGTCGACCGAGCGACTGGTGGTCGACGAGAAGGTGGCCGACGAGTTCGTGGCCAGGTTCGCCGCACGCGCCAACGAGCTGAGCAGTGGTGACCCTGCGGCAAACCCGCAGTGCATCATTGGACCGATGATCAGCCCCCACTCGGGCACGCGGATCAACGACTTGCTGCAGGACGCACTGGACAAGGGCGCAAAGCTGGTTTGCGGCGGGGTGGCCTCGGGTGCAGTGATGCCCGCCACCATCTTGGACCACGTCAAGCCGAACATGAAGATCTACGACGAGGAAACCTTCGGCCCGATCACCGTGGTCGTGCGCGTCAAGGGGCCGCAAGAGGCCATAGACGTGGCCAACGACAGCGCCTATGGTCTGTCGTCGGGCGTGTTTGGTCGCGAC
>NZ_SCMM01000119.1:0-2110 GCF_005503345.1 Ramlibacter sp. 2FC | reverse complement strand
TGTTCTTCAGCGGCCTGTCCACCGGCGCGATCTACGCGCTGGCGGCGCTGGGCTTCACGCTGCTGTGGCAGGCCAGCGGCACCATCAACTTCGCGCAAGGCGAGTTCGTGATGCTGCCGGCCTTCATGATGCTGGCCTTCCTGGGCGCGGGCCTGCCGCTGTTGCCCAGCTTCCTGCTGGCCTGCATCGTCGCCGTCTTCGTGCTCGGCTGGGCCTTCAAGCGGGGCATCGTCGACCCGCTGTTCAAGTACGGCATGATGCCCATCGTCGTGGCCACCATCGGCCTGAGCATCGCCATGAGGAACGGCCTGCGCGCCGGCTACAGCGCCGAGGCCCACCCCTTCCCCAGCCTGTTCGCCGACAAGCTGTACAACATCGCCGGCGTCACCGTCACCCTCTCCGACATCGGCACCCTGGCGCTCGCCCTGGCCCTGGTGCTGGCGACACAAGCCTTCCTGGCCAGGACCGTCACCGGCCGCGCCATGCAGGCCGTGGCCCAGAACACCGAGAGCGCCAGCGTGCTCGGCATCAACGTGCCGCGCATGATCTTCTACACCTTCGCCATCAACGCCGTGCTCGCGGTCGCCGCGGCCCTGCTGGTCACCCCCACCTACCTCGCCAAGTTCGACATGGGCGAGAGCCTGGGCACCAAGGCCTTCTTCGCCGCCATCATCGGCGGCTTCAACAACAGCCGCGGCGCGCTGCTCGGCGGGCTGATCGTCGGCGTCTGCGAGAACCTCGCCGCCGCCTACATCTCCCCCGCCTACAAGGACGCCGTCGCCCTGGTCATCTTCATGGTCGTGATCCTGTTCAAGCCACAAGGCCTGCTGGGTCGCAAAGAGGAGCGCAAGGTATGAAAAAACTCACCCTCCCGTTGATCCTGCTGGCCGCCGCCCTCTTGCTCCTGGCCCCCCATTTCCTCAAGAGCTACGGCCTGTACCTGCTGTCCTACTGGCTGGTCTTCATCGTCGCCACCATGGGGCTGAACCTCACCGTCGGCTACGCCGGCCAGAAGAGCCTGGGCCACGCCGCCTTCTTCGGCATAGGCGCCTACACCGTCGCCATCCTCATGAAAGCCGGCATCAGCTTCTGGATCGGCCTGCCCGCCGCCGCCCTGATCTGCTTTGCCGTCGGCCTCATCCTCGGCTTCCCGGCCCTGCGCGTGCAGACCATTTATCTGGCCTTCGCCACCCTGGGCTTCAACACCGCCGTGTGGCTGGTCATGCGCAACGAGGAATGGCTGACCGGCGGCACCTTCGGCATCAACAACATCCCCCGCCCCAGCCTGGCCGGCCTGAGCCTGGAAGGCAACCTGGCCTACTACCACTTCGTGCTGGCCGTCGCCGTGGTCCTGGGCGCCCTGCTGTGGGGCCTCTTGCGCAGCCCCTGGGGCAAGGCCTTCACCGCCCTGCGCGACAACCCGATCCGTGCCGAGAGTCTGGGTATCGACATCCGCAGCTACACCCTCCTGAGCTTTGCCATCGGCGCCGTCTATGCCGGCATCGCCGGCGCCCTGTTCGCCTCCCTGGTCAACTTCATCGAGCCCGCCCCCTTCACCGTCGCCTCCTCCATCATGATGTACCTCATGGTCGTCGTCGGCGGCCCCGGCTACTTCCTCGGCCCCGTGCTCGGCGCCGCCGTCGGCGTCATCCTGCCCGAGTGGCTGCGCTTCGCCCAGGGCTGGTACCTGTTCGTCTTCGGCGCCGCCGTCGTGCTCTTGATGATCTGGCTGCCCGACGGCCTGCTGTCCATCCCCGACCGCCTGCGCGCCAAGCGCCAGGCCAGGGCCGCCTCCGCCGCGCGCGCGGCATCGGCCCAGGCGGCCCAGGCCGCCGCCAACCAGAAGCTGGGAGCCCAAGCATGAACCAGAGCGCTGCACCCACTCCCGAGACCGTGCTGCCCCAGCACGCCCACCACCACGACCGTCCCCAGGACGCGCCCGTGCTCAAGGTCACCGGCCTCAAGAAGGCCTATGGCGCCATCCAGGCCGTGGGCGGCGTCAGCTTCGAAGTCCAGCCCGGCGAGATCTTCGGCGTCATCGGCCCCAACGGCTCGGGCAAGACCACCCTGTTCAACAGCATGCTGGGCCAGATCAGCCCCGACGAGGGCC
>NZ_SCMM01000118.1:0-2461 GCF_005503345.1 Ramlibacter sp. 2FC | reverse complement strand
CCCACACCCTCACGAATGTGCACGCATGACTCGGGGCCGCCGTAGCTGGCTAAGCCTTCAACGTATGACTCTTTCATTCACAACACTTTGCCGGTTTTGACCGGCGCACGGAGCCGCCATGCCACAGCCCTCCCCCCTGCCCACCGGCGCCCTGGCCGGCATCCGCGTGATCGACGCCTCGCGCGTGCTCGGCGGCCCCTACTGCGGCCAGATCCTGGCCGACCATGGCGCCGACGTGCTCAAGATCGAGCCGCCCCAGGGCGACGAGACCCGCGCCTGGGGTCCGCCCTTCGAGCATGGCGTGGCCTCCTACTACATGGGCCTGAACCGCAACAAGCGCGGCATGCGCCTGGACCTGGCCAGCCCCGAGGGCCGCGAGGAATTCCTTGACCTGCTCGCCGGCGCCGACGTGCTGCTGGAGAACTTCAAGACCGGCACGCTCGAGAAATGGGGCCTGGGCCACGAGGCCCTGGCCGAGCGCTTCCCGCGCCTGGTGCATTGCCGCGTCAGCGGCTTCGGCGCCGACGGCCCGCTGGGCGGCCTACCCGGCTACGACGCGGCCATCCAGGCCATGGCCGGGCTGATGAGCGTCAACGGCGAGACCGGCGGTGAGCCCCTGCGCGTGGGCCTGCCGGTGGTCGACATGGTGACCGGGCTCAACGCCGTGATCGGCGTGCTGCTGGCGCTGCAGGAGCGCCAGCGCAGCGGCCGCGGCCAGTTCGTCGAGGCCGCGCTGTACGACAGCGGCCTGTCGCTGCTGCACCCGCATGCGGCCAACTGGTTCGGCGACGGCCGCATCCCGGGCCGCACCGGCAATGCCCACCCCAACATCTACCCCTACGACGCCTTCGCCACCGCCAGCACGCCGGTGTTCCTGGCCGTGGGCAACGACCGCCAGTTCGCCCAGCTCTGCGCCGTGCTCGGCCAGCCCGGCCTGGCCAGCGAGCCCGAGTTCGCGAGCGCAGGCGCGCGCTCGGTGCACCGCGCCGCGCTGCGCGAGCGCCTGCTCGAGCTGCTGGCCAGTTGGGACGGTGAGGCCCTGGTCGCGGCGCTGCAGCAAAAGGGCGTGCCCTGCGCCCCCATCCTCGACGTGCCCCAGGCCCTGAACCATCCGCACACCGCGCACCGCGGAATGACGGTGAGCCTGCCCGGAGGCTACCAGGGCCTGGCCTCGCCGATCAAGCTGAGCCGCACCCCGGCCAGCTACCGGATGGCGCCGCCTCACGACTGCTGAGGGGAAGCCGCTTCGCGCCGGGCCGCCTCAGACCGCGACCCTGCCGTGCCCCGCGCGCGCCAGGGCCAGCGCCAGCCGGGCGCCGACCTCGGCGTTGTGCTTGACCAGCGCGATGTTGGCCGCCAGGCTGTGCCCGCCCGTCAGTTCCTTGATGCGCGCGAGCAGGAAGGGCGTGACGGCCTTGCCGCTGATGCCCTGGGCCTGGGCCTCGGCCAGGGCCTGGTCGGTCAGCGCGGCGATCTCCTCCGACGGCAGGGCCGCCGCCTCGGGCACCGGCGTGCTCAGCACCACGCCGCCCGCCAGGCCCAGGTCCCACTTGGTGCGTATGAAGCGCGCCTGGTCGGCCGGGTCGTCGAGCCGGTAGTCGGCGCGAAAGCCGCTGTCGCGCGTGTAGAAGGCCGCGAAGTTGTCCTGCCCGCAACTGAGCACCGGCACGCCATGCGTCTCCAGGTATTCGAGCGTGAGGCCGATGTCCAGGATCGATTTGGCGCCCGCGCAGACCACGGCCACCGAGGTCCGGGCCAGCTCCTGCAGGTCTGCCGAGATGTCGAAGCTCTGCGGCGCGCCGCGGTGCACCCCGCCTATGCCACCGGTCACGAAGACCTCGATGCCGGCCAGCGCGGCGCAGATCATCGTGCCGGCCACCGTGGTCGCGCCCAGCCCGCCGCTGGCCAGCACGGCCGGCAGGTCGCGCCGGCTGACCTTGGCGGCCTGGCCCGAGCGGCCCAGCAGTTCCAGCTCCTCGTCCGACAGGCCGATGTGGATGCGCCCGCCGATCAGCGCGATGGTGGCCGGCTCGGCCCCCAGGTCGCGGATCACGGCCTCCACCTCGCGCGCGGTGCGCAGGTTCTCCGGGTAGGGCATGCCGTGGGTGATGATGGTCGATTCCAGCGCCACCAGTGGCCGCCCCACGGCCCGCGCCGCGGCGACGGGGGCACTGTAGGTCAGCCAGGATTGGGCGAGTTTGGGCTGCATGGGGTGGCACCTCGGAGAACCAGGTGCCTCAGTGTGCCGCAGCGGGCTGGCGTATGGCCAGTGTGTGCAGCTCAGCCTTTGCGCGCGGGACGCGGGCAGCCGACTCGGGGTATTTTGGGGATGGGCCGGACAGCCGCGTCCGGCCATTATGAGAAGGCCCCAGTTATGAGAAGTTCTGGGATGGGGTAGGCCGGCAGGCCGCGTAAACGCTTGCGATCTGGGGCGTGGCGGCGCGTTGCACTGGACATAAAT
>NZ_SCMM01000117.1:0-2794 GCF_005503345.1 Ramlibacter sp. 2FC | reverse complement strand
CCCCGTGCCCGACCGCCACGGCGGCAACCTCTATACGACGGACCCGCAGCTCGAGGCCCTGCTTTCGGTCTACCTGCCGCCCGAGCTGCTGGCCCACCTGCGGCCGCGCCTGGTCGAGCTCGGCGCCCTGGCCGGCGGGCGGCTCGACGAGCTCGCGGGCATCGCCGACCGCAACCCGCCCGAGCTGCAGCAGCGCTCGCGCACCGGGCGCGACGAGCAGAAGGTGCTCAAGCACCCGGCCTATGTGGAGATGGAGCGCCTGGCCTTCGGCGAATACGCACTGGCCACGATCTCGCACCGCCAGGACGTCCTGGGCTGGCAAGGCCAGCTGCCGGGTCTGGTGAAGTACGCGCTGACTTATCTGTTCGTGCAGGCCGAGTTCGGCCTGTGCTGCCCGGTTTCCATGACCGACTCGCTGACGCGCACGCTGAAAAAATTCGGCGCGCCCGAGCTGGTGCAGCGCTACCTGCCCGCGCTGACCAGCCTGGACCTGGACAGCCTGGCCCAGGGCGCCATGTTCATGACCGAGCAGGGCGCGGGCTCGGACATCGCGGCCACCGAGACCCTGGCCAGCCCCGACCCCGAGCACCCCGGCGCCTGGCTGCTGAGCGGCGACAAGTGGTTCTGCTCGAATCCCGACGCGGCCCTGGCCATGGTGCTGGCGCGCGTGGAGGGCGGCGAGCCCGGCCTCAAGGGGGTGTCGCTGTTCCTGCTGCCGCGCACCCTGGAGGACGGCAGTCCCAACCGCTATCGCATCATCCGCCTCAAGGACAAGCTGGGCACGCGCTCCATGGCCAGTGGCGAGATCCGCCTCGAGGGCGCGCGCGCCTGGCTGGTCGGCGAGCTCGGCCGCGGCTTCGTGCAGATGGCCGACATGGTCAACAACTCGCGCCTGTCCAACGGCGTGCGTGCGGCCGGCCTGATGCGCCGCGCGGTGGCCGAGGCCCTGCACATCGCCCAGCACCGCCAGGCCTTCGGCCGCCGGCTGGTCGAGCTGCCGCTGATGCGCCGCCAGCTGCTCAAGCTGCTGGTGCCGGCCGAGCAGGCGCGCACCATGGTGTTCCAGACCGCCGAAGCGCTGCGCCGCGCCGACGCCGGCGAGACCGAAGCCTACCGCCTGGCGCGCATCCTCACGCCGCTGATCAAGTTCCGTGCCTGCCGCGACGCGCGCAAGCTGACCGGCGACGCGATGGAGGTGCGCGGCGGCTGCGGCTACATCGAGGAATGGGCCGACCCACGCCTGGTGCGCGACGCCCACCTGGGCTCGATCTGGGAGGGCACGAGCAACATCGTCGCGCTGGACGTGCTGCGCGCGATCCGGCGCGAGCAGTCGCTGCCCGCGCTGCGCGCCCACCTCGAGGGCCTGCTCGCGCAGAGCGCGGCCGACGCGGCCCTGCGCGCCCAGCTGCAGCAGGCCCTGGACCGCGCCGCGGCGCTGGCCGAGACCGCGGCGGCCGAGGGCGGCGAGGCGCTGGCGCGCCGCGCGGCCTCGGCCCTCTACCACGCGAGCACGGCCATCGCCATGGCCTGGGAGGCCGCGCGCATCGCCGGCCCCGAGCGCCTGGCGCTCGCGCGCCTGGTGCTGCGCCATCGCCTGCTGCCCACCGACCCGCTGGCGCCCGAGACCGCGGACCCCGAGGCCGAGCAGCTGCTGCTGGGCGCCTGAACCCCCCACACCACAACAGAACGGAGACAGACACCATGCAACGCAGAACCTGCCTGATCGTCGCCCTGGCCGCGGCCTTTGCGGCCACGGGCCCGGCATGGGCCCAGCCCGCCCCCTACCCGCAAAAGACCGTCTCGCTGGTCGTGCCCTACGCGCCCGGCGGCCCCACCGACGCGATGGCGCGCATCCTCGCCACCGCGATGCGGCCGCTGCTGGGCCAGACCATGATCGTCGAGAACAAGGCCGGCGCGGGCGCCAACATAGGCGCCGAATTCGTCGCACGCGCCGAGGCCGACGGCCACACCCTGCTGTTCGGCACCTCGGCGCCGCTCGCGATCAACCCCAGCCTCTACCCCAGGCTCGGCTACGACCCGGTCAAGCATTTCTCGCCCGTGATCCAGATCGGCCACCTGCCCAACGTGCTGGTGGTGCACCCCGGCGTGCCGGCCAGGAACCTCAAGGAGCTGATCGCCCATGCGCGCGCCCACCCCGGCAAGCTGAGCTTCGCCTCCTCGGGCAGCGGCGCCTCCTCGCACCTGGCGGGCGTGCTGTTCAACCTGCGCGCCGGCACCGACATCCAGCACATCCCCTACAAGGGCACGGGTCCCGCGCTCAACGACCTGCTGGGCGGCCAGGTCGCCATGTCCTTCACCGACGTGCTCACCGCCCTGCCCCATATCCAGGCCGGCAAGCTGCGCGTGCTCGGCGTGACCTCGGCCAGCCGCTCGCGCGCCCTGCCCGGCGTGCCCACGCTGATGGAGCAGGGCCTCAAGGACTTCGACGCCAGCGTGTTCTTCGGCATCGTCGCGCCCTCGGGCACGCCGCAGGAGGTGGTGACCCGGCTCAACGCCGCCTTCGCCCAGGTGCTGCAGCAACCCGAGGTGCGCCAGCGCCTGGCCGACCAGGGCCTGGAACCACCGCCGCAGACCACGCCGGCCCAACTGGCCGTGACCATGCGCAGCGAGGCCGCCAAGTGGCGCGAGGTGATCCGCGTCTCGGGCGCCCGCGTCGATTGAGAGTCGGAGTAGGAATGCCAGTCACCCAACACCCCCTCCACAGATCCGTACGTGCGGAACTACCGCATACGGCTCCTGCCTTGGGTCGTGACGATCAGACGCTGGTTTGGGT
>NZ_SCMM01000116.1:0-2858 GCF_005503345.1 Ramlibacter sp. 2FC | reverse complement strand
CCCCACGCGCCCCCAGGCCCGCATCGCGGCCAGCCTGGCAGACCTGGCTTTCGCGGCTGCTGCTGTGGGGAGGCGGCCTGCTGGTGGCAGGACTGACCTCGCTGCTGCTGGTGATCGCGGTCGCGCTGGCCATGGCCTACCCCAACCTGCCTGACGTCTCCGACCTCTCGGACTACCGGCCCAAGCTGCCGTTGCGCGTCTACACGGCCGACGGTCTGCTGATCGGCGAGTTCGGCGAGGAGCGCCGCAGCCTGACGCCGATCGCCGAGATCCCGCAGGTCATGAAGGACGCGGTGCTGGCCATCGAGGACGCGCGCTTCTACCAGCATGGCGGCGTCGACTACCTGGGCATGGCGCGCGCCGCGCTGGCCAACCTGGGCCGCTTCAAGAGCCAGGGCGCCTCCACCATCACCATGCAGGTGGCTCGCAACGTCTACCTCTCCTCCGAGAAGACCTACACGCGAAAGATCTACGAAGTCCTGCTGACTTTCAAGCTCGAGCATCTGCTGACCAAGGACCAGATCCTCGAGATCTACATGAACCAGATCTTCCTGGGCAACCGCGCCTACGGCTTCGCCGCGGCCTCCGAGACCTATTTCGGCAAGCCGCTCAAGGACATCACGATCGCCGAGGCCGCCATGCTGGCCGGCCTGCCCAAGGCGCCCTCGGCCTACAACCCTATCGCCAACCCCAAGCGCGCGCGTGCACGCCAGCTCTACATCATCGAGCGCATGGAGGAGAACCGCTTCATCACGCCGCAACAGGCCCAGGCCGCCAAGAGCCAGGAGCTGCGCGTGCGCTCGGGCCCGGACAACACGCGCGTGCACGCCGAGTACGTGGCCGAGACCGTGCGCCAGCTGATGTACGCCCAGTACGGCGACGAGACCTACACGCGCGGCCTCAACGTCTACACCACGCTCAAGTCCGACCAGCAGCTGGCGGCCTACCAATCACTGCGGCGCGGCATCATGGACTACGAGCGCCGCCAGTTCTACCGCGGCCCCGAGAAGTTCATCGAGCTGCCTGCCAACCCCAAGGAAGCCGAGGACGCGATCGACGACGCCCTGGTCGAGCATCCCGACAACGGCGACGTGATGTCGGCCGTGGTGCTGCAGGCCAGTTCGCGCAAGGTGATCGCGATGCGGCCCAACAGCGAGGCCATAGAGATCACCGGCGAAGGCCTGCGTCCCGTGCAGTCGGGCCTGTCGGACAAGGCCGCGCCGGCGATCAAGATCCGGCGCGGCGCCCTGATCCGCGTGGTCAAGACGCCGCGCGGCTGGGAGATCACCCAGCTGCCCGAGGTCGAGGGTGCCTTCGTCGCCATCGACCCGCGCGACGGCGCGATCCGCGCCCTGGTCGGCGGCTTCGACTTCGAGAAGAACAAGTTCAACCACGTGACCCAGGCCTGGCGCCAGCCGGGCTCCAGCTTCAAGCCCTTCATCTACTCGGCGGCGCTGGAAAAAGGCTTCACGCCGGCCACCGTGGTCAACGACGCGCCGCTGTTCTTCGACGCCGGCGTGACCGGCGGCCAGCCCTGGGAGCCCAAGAACTACGACGGCAGCTTCGACGGCCCGATGACGCTGCGCCGCGGCCTGGCCAAGTCCAAGAACATGATCTCGATCCGCATACTGCAGGCCGTGGGCGCGCAGAACGCCCAGGACTGGGTCACGCGCTTCGGCTTCGAGGCCGACAAGCACCCGGCCTACCTGACCATGGCCCTGGGCGCAGGCTCGGTCACGCCGATGCAGATGGCGACCGCCTACTCGGTGTTCGCCAACGGCGGCTACCGCGTCAACCCCTACCTGATCGCGCGCGTGACCGAGCAGCGCGGCAAGCTGCTGGTCGAGACCCCGCAGCCCCAGCTGCAGGAGGAGGCGCGCGCGGTCGACGCACGCAACGCCTTCGTGATGTCCAGCCTGCTGCAGGAGGTGACGCGCTCGGGCACCGCGGCCAGGGCCCAGGCCATGCTCAAGCGGCCCGACCTGTACGGCAAGACCGGCACCACCAACGACTCCATGGACGCCTGGTTCGCCGGCTACCAGCCCAGCCTGACCGCCGTGGTCTGGATGGGCTACGACCAGCCGCGCAAGCTCGGTGACCGCGAGACCGGCGGCGGCCTCAGCCTGCCGGTGTGGATAGGCTTCATGGAAACGGCGCTGCGCGGCGTGCCCGTGACCGAGACGCCGCTGCCCGAGGGCGTGGTGAACGTGGGCGGCGACTGGTTCTACGAGGAATACGCGCGCGGCTCGGGCATCAGCAGCCTGGGCGGCATGGATGGCAGCCCGGCCGTTGCCGCGCCCGCACCGACGCCGCCCGCCGACGAGCGCAGGCGCATCCTGGACCTGTTCAAGAACTAGGGCGCGAAGCTCAAAGGCACGCCGGCCTGGACGCTGGCGTCGCGCGAGAGCTGCTCGAAGAACTCGCCCTGGCCCTTGGTGTCGGTCCAGCGGCCGTCGACCTGCTTGTAGTGGTAGCCGCCCGAGCGGGCCGCCAGCCACACCTCGTGCAGCGGCTTTTGCAGGTTGACGACGATCTGGCTGCCGTTGGGGAAGACGAGCGTGACCATGCCGCCCACGCGCTGGTTGTCGATGTCGGCGTCGGTCTGTTCGTTGATCCGGTCGCAGGTGGACTCGACCGCGCGCAGCAGCTGTTCCGCGCGATCCATGAATTCGAGGTCGGTCATTACAATTCCGGGATGTTGAAGCGTCCGCAAATTCTAGCCAGCGCCTTTGCCCTTGCCGCCGGCGCGGTGGTCCTGTCCGGCTGCGGCCAGAAAGGACCGCTGTACCTGCCCACCGAGCCGGCCGCCGCCCAGCGCGCCACCCTGCCCCAGACCCTGATCCCCGGCGCCCTCGCAC
>NZ_SCMM01000115.1:0-3519 GCF_005503345.1 Ramlibacter sp. 2FC | reverse complement strand
ATGGCCGTTATGTCGAGCTCTCCATAACGGCCATTATGAGAAGGCCCCAGTTATGAGAAGTTGGGAGTTGGCGAGCGCGCAGACTGCCTCGTACACAGGCCGTCCGACGCGCTTGCTCCCTTCTCATAATCACAGTGTCTTCAGGAACTCCAGCAGCGAGTCCGAGGCTCGGAAGCGCCTGGCAGCCGTGTCTGGGTCCTGCAGCTTGGCAAGCGCCTGCTCCTTCATGGCAAGGTTGGCCTCCACGTACTGATGCGTTGTGGTCGGGCTCTCGTGACCGAGCCACAAGGCGATCCCCTCGATGGGTTCGCCGGACTGCAGCAGGTGCATCGCTGTCGTGTGGCGAACCGTGTGCGGGGAGATGTGACGGTCCCGCAGGCTCGGCATCGTCGGTATTGCCGTCGCCACAGCCAGCGCGAGCCGCTGCGTGACGTTGGTACGCGTCATTGGATGGCCGTCCCGGTTGGGCAGCAGCGCCGATGTCGGCAGCAGCTCGGGGTTCTGCCTCAACCACGCCCGTATCGCCTTGACCGTCGAACGCCACAGCGGCATCGTTCGCTGCTTGCGTCCCTTGCCGTGCAAGTGGACACACGCGGCACCATCAAGGACGACATCGGCCAAGCGCACACCGACGATCTCCGACACCCGGGCCCCTGTGTTGTAGAGCATGTGCAGCAGCAGGTGATCGCGTTGACTGGTCCAGCTTGCACCGGGCTTGCCGATGATTGCCAGCATCTCCTCGCGCGACAGGAACTCGATCACCGGCCGCTCGAAGCGCTTCATCGGCACGCCCAGGGCCTGCTCGACGACATGCAGCGCGCCGACGTCACGGCGACCCGCGAACTTCAGGAACGCGCGCAGCGCCGCCAGCCGCGCATTGCGGGTGCGCACCGCGTTGCCGCGCTCGTGCTCCAGATGGTCGAGGAACGCCAGGATCAGCGCCGGGGTGATGTCCTCCAGCCGGATCGCCGTGGGCTGCTTGTGCAGGCGACCCACGGCGAAGTCCAGGAACAGCACAAAGGCGTCGCGGTAGGTCGCCACCGTGCGCGGGCTCATCGCCCGCTGCTGGGTCAGGTGCTCGGTGAAGAAGGACTGCACCAGTGCGGCAAAACTCGGCGGCGCTCGTGGTGTAGCCGGCCTACTCATCGTCGTCGTCCCACGGATTGGCGAAGCGCTCAAAGCGCTGGCCGACCAGGCCCATCAACTCTGGTACTCCGGTGAGGTACCAATAGGTGTTGGAGACCTTGGCGTGGCCGAGGTAGGTCGACAACGCCAGCATGCGCTGGCTGATGTCCACCCCTTGCTCATGCCAGAGCACCAGCCGCCTCACGGCGAACGAGTGCCGCAGGTCATGAACGCGAGGCGTGCCGTGGCTGCCGCGATCGACCCAGCCAAGTTGCTTGCGCAGTTGCCCGAAGATGCGGTGGACTTGGCGGTCTCCAACCGGTTCCCCGAGCAACCGCCCGCGCGTGGCAATGAAGAACGGCGCGTCAGGTGTGGCACCCACATGGCGGTTTCGCTGCGTTCGGTAGCGTGCCAGCGCCTCGACCGCGCTCGGGTGCAGCGGCACCAGCCGGGACTTGCCGAACTTGCTCTGCCGGATCGTCAGCACCTGGGCCTTCAGGTCTACGTCGGCATCCTGCAGCTCCAGCGCCTCCGAGATGCGCAGCCCCGTGCAAGCGATCAGGCCGAACAGCGTCTCGATCACCGCCGGCCGCAGGTCGCCCGGTGGCCCAAGCTGCCTGGCAGCGGTCAGCAGTTCGATGATCTCTTGTTCACGGTAGATGTGCGGCGCCATCCGGCCTGGAACCCGGCCGAAGACGGCCTCGTCAGGCACCTCGGTGGCGGGCTCGAACTGCCGCAGCCAAGCCGTGAAGGGGCGCAGCATCTTCAGCCGGCGCGCCGAAGTAGTGCGGTCGCCGTGGCCAGCCTTGGCCTGGCGTGCCCAGGTGGCCATCAGATCGACCGTCAACGGCCCCTGGTGGCCGGCATCGGCGACGTACCGGGCGAAGCGCGCCAGTCCGTAAGCCATGGTTCTGAGCTCGAAGCCGATACGCCGCCGCTCGGCCAGGTACTGCTCGACCCTGGCCTCCAAGGTGACCCGGGCGCTCATTGGGCGCTCCCGGGCCACGGCAGTGCGACGCCGGCCAACGCGCCGTGGTCGAGCTTGGCGTAGATGAGCGAGGTGTTCAGCGACCGGTGCCGCAGCACGTCGGCCACCTCCTTGATCGAACCGCCCTGGTTGACGATCCGGCAGGCCAGCGTGTGACGCAGCGCATGGGTGCGGCCGTGGGGGATGCCCACCCGGCGGAAGGCGTCGCGCACCACGCGGCGGATGGCGTCCACGCCGATGGGCTCGTCGTAGGGCGCTATGTGGCGCACGAACACCGCCCCATCGCTGGTCTTCGGGCGCTCGTGTCGGAGGTAGGCCTCCAGCGCGCGGCCGGTTGCCGCTGGCAACGGCAGGACGTCTTGGCGGCGCGACTTCGTGCGCTTGAGAGTGACGGTGCCCATGCGCCAGTCGATGTCAGCGAGCCGCAGCCGGTTGATCTCGATGCTGCGCAGACCCAGGTCGAGCGCCAGGCGGACGACGGCGTAGCCACGCCGAGGCGACGTCAGCGCGTCCGTGAAGGAATTGAGCAGCCGATCCACTTCCTCGGGCTTGAGGCCCCGCGGCAGTGACGCCAGGCTCCAGTGTGCGGGGGATGCGATGACGGCCAACAGCGGCTGCACCGCGTCGCCGCAAGTGGCGCGGTAGCGCAGGTACGCGCGCAACGTGGACGCGATCGTGATGGCGTTGCTGATGGTGCCGAGCGAATCCAGTTGATCTGCGATGAAGCGCCGCACGTCCTCGGTCTGCAACTCGCCGATGACCACTGGCCGACCTGCGAACTTCGCCACCAGCAGGCGCTCGACGATGCGCAGTCGGCCGCGGCGGGTTCCGGAGGCCAAGCCGCGAGCATCGCGCATGTGCGCGTCATAGTTGTGAAGCTCATCGGCGATCGGGCCTGCCGGTGCTGGCGGCTGTGCGATGACGTGCCCTGCCCGCAGGATTCCCAGCACGGGCATAAGTGCCGCGTGCAGTTCGCGCGGTGTACGAAGCGCACCGCCGGGGCAGTCGCAGCGCGGCAGGTGGTAGCGCAGGAACTGGTCGATGCAGCCTTCGTCGAGCATGTGCACCGGCAGGTGACACATCGACATCCAGTGCGCGAAGTGCGCCACGCCGTTCAGGCAACGACCTGAAGTGTTGGTCGCGTAGCGGCCGCGCCTGAGCCGCGCGACGTATGCCGGAACGTGAGCAGACAGCGGGCCCTCGAGCAACCAGGCCCGAACAGTGGGGTGCAACGCAGGGATCTTGGTCATGACGGTCTCCAGAAGTGGGACCGTCAGTGCTGCCCGATCAGCGGATTTATGTCCAGTGCAACGCGCCGCCACGCCCCAGATCGCAAGCGTTTACGCGGCCTGCCGGCCTACCCCATCCCAGAACTTCTCATAACTGGGGCCTTCTCATAATGGCCG
>NZ_SCMM01000114.1:0-3548 GCF_005503345.1 Ramlibacter sp. 2FC | reverse complement strand
TTCCACCCCCAGCCAGCGCCCGCCGCGCCAGCCGCGCACCGGCCTCACCAGCACCGGCGCGCGCAAGGCCGCCGCCAAGTCCACGCGCAGCCGGGCGCGCGAGTTCGCGCTGCAGGCGCTCTACCAGCACCTGGTCGGCGGCAACGACGCCGCCGCCATCGACGCCTTCACGCGCGACCTGGCGGGCTTCCACAAGGCCGACGCGGCCCACTATGACGCGCTGCTGCACGGCTGCATCGCCGAGGCCGCGGACCTGGACGCGCTGATCGTGCCGCTCTTGGACCGCAAGCTGGCCGAGATCTCGCCGATCGAGCGCGGCGTGATGTGGATAGGCGCCTACGAGTTCCTGCATTGCCCCGACGTGCCCTGGCGCGTGGCGCTCAACGAGTGCATCGAGCTGGCCAAGGAATTCGGCGGCACCGACGGCCACAAGTACGTCAACGCCGTGCTCAACGGCCTGGCGCCCAAGCTGCGCGCGGCCGAGGTGGAGGCCGACCGGCTCGCGGGAAAGGCACGCCCGTGAGCCCGCCGGGCCGCCCCAAGGGCGCACAACACCGCAGGGCTCTGCCCGGAGGTGTTTCGTGATCCGGATCGCCGAGCGCGCCCGCCGCATCGAGCCCTTCTACGTCATGGAGGTCGCCAAGGCGGCCTCGGCCCTGGCGCGCGAGTCCGCACCGGGCCAGGCGCCGATGATCTTCCTCAACATCGGCGAGCCCGACTTCACCGCCCCGCCCTTGGTGCAGGAAGCGGCGGCGCGCGCCATCCGGGACGGCGCCACCCAGTACACCCATGCCCTGGGCCTGGACGCGCTGCGCGAGCGCATCAGCGCCTGGTACGCGCAGCGCTTCGGCGTGGCCGTGCCGGCGCGGCGCATCGTGGTCACGGCCGGGGCCTCGGCCGCGCTGCAGCTGGCCTGCCTGGCGCTGATCGAGGCCGGGGACGAGATCCTCATGCCCGATCCCAGCTACCCCTGCAACCGGCATTTCGTCAGCGCGGCCGAGGGCCGCGCCGTGCTGCTGCCGACCACGGCCGCCGAGCGCTTCCAGCTCAGCGCCGACAAGGTGCGCGCCGCCTGGACGCCGGCCACGCGCGGCGTGCTGCTGGCCTCGCCGTCCAACCCCACCGGCACCTCCATCCATCCCGAGGAGCTGCGCCGCATCCACGAGGTGGTGCGCGAGCACGGCGGCATCACCCTGGTCGACGAGATCTACCTGGGCCTGAGCTACGACGACACCTTCGGCCACACCGCGCTGGCGCTGGACGAGCAGGTCATCAGCATCAACAGCTTCAGCAAGTACTTCAACATGACCGGCTGGCGCCTGGGCTGGATGGTGGTGCCCGAGGCCCTGGTCCCGGTGGTCGAGCGCCTGGCACAGAACCTGTTCATCTGCGCCAGCACGGTGGCCCAGCACGCCGCCCTGGCCTGCTTCGAGGCCGAAAGCATCGCCGAGTACGAGCGCCGGCGCGCCGAGTTCAAGGCGCGGCGCGACTTCTTCGTGCCCGCGTTGAATGCGCTGGGCCTCACGGTGCCGGTCATGCCCGACGGCGCCTTCTACGCCTGGGCCGACTGCAGCCAGGCCTGCGAGAAGCTCGGTGTCGAGGGCAGCTGGGACTTCGCCTTCGCGCTGATGCAGCGCGCGCGCATCGCGGTCACGCCGGGGCGCGACTTCGGCAGCGCCGACACCGCGCGCTACGTCCGCTTTTCCACGGCCAGTTCCATGGGCCAGCTGCAGACGGCCGTGGAACGCCTGCGTGCCCTGCTGTCCTGACACCATGGCCTTTGAATTCCCCGTCCGCATCTACTGGGAAGACACCGACGCCGGCGGCATCGTCTTCTACGCCAACTACCTCAAGTTCTTCGAGCGCGCGCGCACCGAATGGCTGCGTTCTTTGGGCATAGGCCAGCAGGCGCTGCGCGAGGCCACGGGCGGGCAGTTCGTGGTCAGCGAGACGGCCGTACGCTACCATCGACCGGCCAGGCTGGACGACGAACTGATTGTTACAGCACACCTTCAGGAGATCGGCCGGGCATCCCTGACAATCGAGCAGCAGGCGCTCTCGAGCACGGCGCGGGACGCGAACAGCGACCGGCTCCTGCTCTGCGAAGGCCGCATCCGCATCGGCTGGGTCGACGCGGACTGCCTCAAGCCAAGCCGCATTCCGCCGCACATCCTTGAGCTTTTGAAAACATGAACCAGGACCTGTCCATCCTTCAACTGGTGCTGAACGCGAGTTTCGTCGTGCAGCTGGTCATGCTGCTGCTGGTGGCCGTCTCGGTCGCGAGCTGGACGGCGATCTTCCGCAAGCTGATCGCGCTCAAGCGCGTGAAGTCGCTGAACGACGACTTCGAGCGCGACTTCTGGTCCGGCACCAGCCTCAACGACCTGTTTGCCGCCGCCGCGCAGAACGCCAAGCACGCCGGCCCCATGGAGCGCATCTTCGCCAGCGGCATGCGCGAATACCAGAAGCTGCGCGAGCGCCGCCTCAACGACCCCGGCACCCTGCTCGACGGCGCACGCCGTGCCATGCGCGCCAGCTTCCAGCGCGAGCTCGACGTGGTCGAGTCCCATCTCTCCTTCCTGGCCTCGGTCGGCTCGGTCTCGCCCTACGTAGGCCTGTTCGGCACCGTCTGGGGCATCATGCACGCCTTCACCGGCCTGGCCAACCTGCAGCAGGTGACGCTGGCCACGGTGGCGCCCGGCATCGCCGAGGCCCTGGTCGCCACGGCCATAGGCCTGTTCGCCGCCATCCCGGCCGTGGTGGCCTACAACCGCTTCGCGCGCGACATCGACCGCGTGGCGATCAAGCTGGAGACCTTCATCGAGGAGTTCTCCAACATCCTGCAGCGCAACCTGGGCGCGCACTCGCCCTCGGGTCACTGAGCCAGCGCCGGGGAGCCCGCCATGCCCTCAGTCGCCTCCCGCGGCCGCGGCCGCCGCACCATCAACGAGATCAACATGGTGCCCTTCATCGACGTGATGCTGGTGCTGCTGATCATCTTCATGGTCACGGCCCCGCTGATCACGCCGAGCATGATCAACCTGCCCAGCGTGGGCAAGGCGCCGGCGCAGCCCCCGAAGGTGGCGCAGATCCTGATCGACAAGGACGAGCGGCTGCAGTTCAAGACCGACGACAAGACCGTGAGCGTCTCGGCCAAGGAGGCGGCCAGCCTGGCCCGGCAATGGCAGGAGGCGCAGCCCGCCGACAGCGCCGTGGTGATCAGCGCCGAGAAGGGCATCAAGTACGAGACCGTGGTCAAGGCCATGGACGAGCTGCAGCGCGCCGGCGTCAAGCGCGTGGGACTGTCGGTGCAGTTGATCCCCTGAGCTTCGCCTCATGCACGCCGCCGCCGAACGCAACGAATTCATTCCCCCGCAGCCGCCCGGCACGCTGCGCGCGCTGGGCCTGGCGCTGCTGGCCCACCTCCTGCTGCTAGGCGCGCTGACCTGGGGCGTGCACTGGAAGCGCCAGAGCGAGAACGACCTGGGCGTGGAAGCCGAGCTCTGGTCGGCCGTGCCGCAGCAGGCGGCGCCGCGCCTGGTCGAACC
>NZ_SCMM01000113.1:0-3615 GCF_005503345.1 Ramlibacter sp. 2FC | reverse complement strand
GCTGCGGGCGGACGGTGGGACGGGGGCGCGGGGCTTCATGCGGCGTAGCTTAACCGGCCACCCGCCGGCCCGCCGAGGAGGCGCCCCGCCTCACCGGCCCTCGGCGATGCGCCGCAGCGCCGGCAGGTCCAGGATGCTGAGCTGGCCGTAGTCGGCCGCCAGGATGCCCTGCTCGGCGAGCAGGCGCAGCTCCTTGTTCATGGTCTGGCGCGAGACCGAGACCATGTGGGCCAGGTCGCTCTGCGACACCCGCAGGCACACGGCCTTGCCGCCCTCCTCGCGCTGGCCGTGCCAGCCGACCAGCTTGAGCAGGGTCTCGGCCACGCTTTGCGTCAGTCCGCCGAGCGCGCGGCGCTGCATCGCGACGATGCTCTCGCGCTGGCGCTCGAGCGCGAGCAGGGCCACGTCCTTCCAAAGCAGCGGGGTCTGGTCGAGCACGGCGTGCAGGGCCTCGCTGGGCAGGTGCACGAGCACCGTGTCCTCGTGCGCGTGGTAGTCGTAGAGCCGCGTCGCGGCCTTGAGCAGCCGCACCAGGCCCACGATCTCGCCGGGGCCGATCAGCGACAGCATGAACTTGGCGCCCCCGGCGCTCACGCCGCTGACCTCGAGGCAGCCCGAGACCACGACCAGCACCTCGCGCCGCATCCGGTCCTGCGCCATGACCTGGGCGCCGCGCTCGTAATGCTCCAGATGCGCGATGCGCGCGATGCGGTCGAGCACGAGGTCGGGCCAGTCGCGGAACAGCGCGCAGCGGCGCAGCGCGCGCTGGATCAGCGCCGGCGTGTCGGCCTGGGCTTTGGATGGCGGCATGGCAGGCGGCGCAATGGGCATCAGGGTATTCCCGAGAGTCGATTGCGGAAGATTGTCAATCGCTTGACTGAGTGGAACAGCCCCGGATTCCTATCGTAGCAGTGCGCGTCGGCGCGGGCCCAGGCCAGCCAGGCCGGGCCGCCGCGACCGACGACGAAGGAGACTGCGTTGACCCCCACCACCTTATTCGACTTCCCTGCCCTCACGGCATTGTTCGCGCCGCGTTCCATCGCCGTGGTCGGCGCCTCGGCCCAGCCGAGCAAGATCGGCGGCATTCCGCTCGACTACCTGCTGCGCTTCGGCTTCGAGGGCCGGCTGTACGCCGTGAACCCGCGCGGCGGCCAGGTGCAGGGCCTGCCGGCCCATCCCAGCCTCTCGGCCATAGGCGAGCCGGTGGACCTGGCCATCTTCGCGATCCCGCAGGCCCAGGTGGCGGCGGCGCTGGACGACGCGATCGCGGCCGGCGTCAAGGCCATCGTGCTGTTCTCCTCGGGCTTCGCCGAGGTCGGCGCCGAGGGCGCGGCCGCGCAGCAGCGCCTGGCCGACAAGGCACGCGCCGCCGGCATCAGGCTGATCGGCCCGAACTGCCTGGGCTTCATGCACCTGGCGCACCAGGTCTACGCCACCTTCTCGCCCGCGCCCGGCGTGGGCCGCGTGGCACCGGGGCGCATCGGCCTGGTCAGCCAGTCGGGGGCCTTCGGCGCCTATGCCTACGCGATGGCGCGCGAGCGCGGCGTCGGCCTGTCGCTGTGGGCGACCACGGGCAACGAGGCCGACGTGCAGGTCGCCGACTGCCTGGCCTGGCTGGCGCAGGACCCGGGCACCGACGTGATCATGGCCTACCTCGAGGGCTGCCGCGACGGCCCGCGCCTGCGCGCCGCGCTGGCGCTCGCGCAGGCGAACGGCAAGCCGGTGGTCGCGGTCAAGGTGGGCTGCACAGCGCTGGGCGCCGAGGCCGCGGCCTCGCACACGGCCTCGCTGGCCGGCGACGACGCGGTCTACGACGCGGTGTTCCGCCAGCACGGCGTGCTGCGCGCGCGCACGCTCAGCGAGTTCTTCGACCTGGCCGCGAGCGCGGCCGTGGCGCGCCGGGCGCCGCGCGACCGCACGATAGGCCTGTTCACGGTCTCGGGCGGCGTGGGCGCGCTGATGGCCGACGAGGCCAGCGCGGCCGGCCTCGAGGTGCCGCCGCTGTCGGAGGCGGCCCAGCGCCAGCTGCGCGACTGGGTGCCGTTCGCCGCGCCGCGCAACCCGGTGGACATCACGGGCCAGGTCACGAACGACCTCACGCTGCTCGAGCGCAGCGCGCGGCTGATGCTCGAGGACCGGCGCTTCGCGTCCTGGCTGGGCTTTTTCGCGGCGGCCGGCGCCTCGGAGGCCTTCTGGCCCGTGCTGCGCGGCCTGGCCGCGGGCCTGCGCGCGGACCACCCCGACACGGTGCTCGCGATCAGCACCCTGCTCTCGCCGGCGCGCCGCGCCGAGCTCGAGGCCCTGGGCTGCCTGGTGTTCGCCGACCCCTCGGTGGGCATACGCACCCTGGCCGCGCTGGCGCGCCGCAGCGGCCAGCCGGCCGCCGCCGCCCCGGCCCTCCCCGCCGCAGCGCCTGCGCCGCGGCACCTGCCGCCGGGCCCGCTGTCCGAGCCGCACGGCCTGGCCCTGCTGGCCGAGGCCGGCGTGCCGATGGTCGAGCACCGCCTGGTGCAAAGCGCCGACGCGGCGGCCCAGGCCGTCGAGGCCCTGGGCGGCGAGATCGCGCTCAAGATCGCGAGCGCCGACATCCCGCACAAGTCCGACATCGGCGGCGTGGCCCTGGGCCTGCGCAGCGCGAGCGAGGCGCGCACGGCCTTCGAGACCCTGCAGGCCCGCGCGCGCCAGGCGCGGCCCGAGGCGCGCCTGGACGGCGTGCTGGCCGCGCGCATGGTGCGCGGCGGCGTGGAATGCATCGCCGGCGTGCACCGCGACCCGGTGTTCGGCCCGGTGCTGATGTTCGGCCTGGGCGGCGTGCATGTGGAGACGCTGCGCGACGTGAGCCTGCGCGTGCTGCCCGTGACGCGCGCCGAGGTCCAGGCCATGGTGCGCGAGCTCAAGGCCCTGCCCCTGCTCGAGGGCACGCGCGGCCAGCCGGCGGCCGACCTCGAATCGATCGCCGACACCCTGCTCGCGCTGGCCGACTTCGCCCAGGCCGCGGGCGAGCAGCTGGGGAGCGCCGAGATCAACCCGCTGATCGCGCGACCCGCCGCTCAGGGTGGCTGCGTCGCGGTGGACGCGCTGGTCGTCGGCCGCACCGCATCCGCCGCCACACCACGCCACGCAGAGGCAGCCGCGCTGCAGGCGCTGCCGGGCTGAGCCGCCACCCGACCACAACCAGTCGGAGTAGGAATGTCAGTCACCCAACACCCCCTCCACAGATCCGTACGTGCGGAATTACCGCATACGGCTCCTGCCTTGGGTCGTGACGATCAGACGCTGGTTCGGGTAAGGGTGGCAGATGTTCGGAGCAGGCAACCAGTGCGCCATCAATCGATACATTCGACGCCAAGTCAGGCCACGGCTCTGACTGCGGCGGCACAGCGTGCGATGCCACAGCCCGGCGACCTGGAAGCGGAATGTCCTCAGCCGCGTGCCGTTGTCAGGCACGCCGAAGTACCGGCCATGTCCAGCCACCACCGCGCGCAGGTACTGGCCCTGCTCGTTGATGGGTCGGTGCATGCGCCGTCTGAGCTCGATCTTGACCGCCTGCAGCTTGGTTCGCAGGCGTTTGGCACTGGTCAGCCGCAGCACCATGAATTTGCCCTTCCTGGTCTG
>NZ_SCMM01000112.1:0-3643 GCF_005503345.1 Ramlibacter sp. 2FC | reverse complement strand
GGCCAGGTGAGCCATGTATCGATCGAATTCTTTGGATATGCCCATCGCACCCTCGTCACAGGGAAAAATGACGGGCATATCATGCCTTAATTTTTATGACACAGTAAGACTAGTGCTGCGTCGGCAACCTGTCCCAAGAACGGAGCGCGCAGCACAGCCTCAAGCTGGCGCTCCATTCCTTGGAGCGTGGGACGGATGGAGTCGAAAAACTTGCGCTCCGATTGCAAATCGGCGTCTTCGTCGCCGGACTCCTTCACGTGCGACAAGGCGCGGATGTTCCGGTAGGTCGCCTTGATCAGCCCCTTGAAGTAGCGGTTTTCGGGCGTGTCGAATGTTGGGGTCGAAACGCTTTCGTGAATCTTCCGAGGCAGCGCAATGCCGAGGCTTGAGATCGCGGCTCCACCGTTTTCACTTCGAAGAGCACGGGCGATGGCTTGGCGTGAAACTCTGCGGGCGCGCTCAGTGTCGACGGCGATGGCTTTCTTGGCCAACGCGCTGTGCGGGTTCTTGGCGATGCCCAGGGCCAGCTTGATGAAGTCGTCGAAGTGGCTTTTCAACAGGGCGAACCACTCGACGAGTGTCGGGTAATGGTCCTTGGCCGGCGCGGCGAGCCCGTAGGTCTTCGCATTGGCGGCCATGGCCAGGTTGCGAAGCATCGCGGAAACATCGTCCCGCATCGCCACATAGTCCGTGCGATAGTCGGCCTTGCGCGAGAAGGCTTCGATGCGAATCCGCGAGTTTCCGCCCGAGGACGAGATCAGCAAGTCAGAAAAACCGACGTTGTTGCCAAAGTTCAGCAGATGGTGCTCAGTGTCCGGTCGGACGCGCCGGGCCTCCGCTCCTGGTGGCAGCTTCAAGGTCGCTGACGGGTCCAACTTCTCGAAGTGGATGTCATAGGCGACCGCTTCGAAAAACAGTGGCTCCATGAGGTCGCCAGGCGCGATCGGGACCAGAGAATTGGACTTGGCGTCATGGCGCTCCATGGACGACACGCCAGTCACAAGGATCGACGACTCCGGGGTAGTGGCCAGGAATGGTGGAAGTTCGGGCAGCTTCCCAATGATTTCCAGCCTCCAGCCGGCGCCTGCAGCTTGAAGCAGCAAAGGCATCAGGCGCCCCAGTAGCGAGTCGAGCCGTCAAGGTTCAGTAGCTCGATCATGCGGACAACTTTTTGGTGGCTGCGCTCGAGCGGGCCCGCGAAGTCGGCTTCCACTCCAAGTTCCGCCGCAGTGGCCGCCTCCACCCGCGCCTTGAGCCAGTCAGCAAGCTTTTGCAGCGTCTGTGAGAGCACTTCGCCACTGCCCGACACCTTGGGTAAAACCTTTTGAAGGATGCAGAAGTCCAGCGCGGCGTAGCCGGCCATGATGCCGCCCAAGTCGAGCTCCTTCCAGAAGTGCAGATAGAGCAGGATCGCGTCGCGCGTGCGGTAGCCAAACTTGATGCCGGCCGGCGAGAGGATTTCCTGAATCTCGTTGAGTAGCTGGGCTATGTGCTCAAACAGGTCTTGGCTCGCGCCTCGGGCTTCGAGCACAGAGATTGCATTCGAGGAGTTGATCACGATTTGCGCCAACGCGTCGAAGGTTTCGGCGCCAGCCGCAGCGCCCGAAGCGAATGAGGTCAAATCCGGATCGTCGAACTCGATGGTGAACGCCCGGTCCAGCACCTTCGGGCTGAACGAGTGGGTGGTCTCGTCCATGTTGGCGGTGCCGATGACTCGCAGGTTGGACGGCAGTTCGATGTCGCGCAGTTCGGCTAAGGGGTCGGCCACGCCCGGCGCGGGAGCGGCGGGCAACTCTATGGGCAGCGGATCGGAGCTGATGACGGCGCCGTTGCGTTCGCGGGTTTCAGCCACGCTCAGGAAGTCGCTGAAATAGTGCTCAACGGGGGCGAGGTTCATTTCATCGAGCAAGGCGATGACGAGCTTGCCGGGGCTGCGCTTGGCGTCGAGCAGTCCATCGATCAATGCCCCCTTGATGTATTTGTCGGGCGACAGCGTGGGGACAAAGCCAAACAGGTCGCTGTTATCGGACCATTGAGGCTGCACCGGAATCGCGTGGAAGAGCGAGTTCGTGCGCCTGGCGAATTTGCGGGGAAGCAGGCTTTTGCCAGTGCCCGAAATGCCCGAGAGGATGACCAAGGGGCTGACGGTCATGGCAAGGAAATAGTTCGCGAGCTCGGCTGTTGAAATGACATAGCCCTCGGCGTCCATGAGCGCTTGAATGCGAGCGAGAGCGTCGCTGGCGGAGGCTCCTGCCGACGGTGGGCCGCCTCCCGCAGGAATGGCCGGCGCAGCGCGCGGCACCAAAGCCGAGCCGAACCGATATTCCTTCGTCATGCTGCCGGCCCGTTGTTCCGACTGCGCCTGGGTCATGCCTCCAGTGAGTTCCAAGTACCCGGTCTTCATGAGCCTTTTGGGTTGGTGTGGGCGGCCGGTGCTCGGCACCGCGACGCCAGGGGGAATGTTTTGCCAAATCACATCCGACGGAAACTTGTAGTCGGGCCCGTGGTCCGCAAGCATCTTTCTAAGGGCTTCGCGGGCGAGCTCAAAAATTTCGTCATTGGTGAGCGGCATCTATTCCTCCTAAGGTGTCAATCCTTGCTGGCCAAAGCCTTCTTGGCTTTTTTAACGGGCGCTTTCGCAGCATTCTCGCTCTTGGCATTGGCAGGGGACCGAGCGTCCAGTTGAGCAGCCAAATGAAGCGCGATGGCTTGGGACAGTCCTGGGGGCACAGCTTCCCCGATCATGTCCATGCCGACCCCGATGCGCCCGGTGTCGTTGTCATCGGTCATTGATGTAACGAATCGGAAGTCGTCATCGAACGATTGCAGGCGTGCGGCCTCCCGCATCGTGATTCCGCGGAGCTCCTCGGGGTGTGAGAAGCGGCCGGAGCCAAGGAAGTTCGCGTTGGCTGTGATGGTCAAGGCGGGCGCGTCCCAAGCCAGCCGGGTGTAGGCGCTCCAATAGTAGTCCTTGTAGAAGACTGGATTGATCGCGCCGGAGCGTTCAAGCTCGCGCCGCGCGCGTTTCTCGGATATGCCTTTGGCTTTGGCGTGGCGGGCAATCGCGAGCTCGTACTTGGCCTGCATGCGTTCGCTTTCGGCGTCCCACGTTTGGCCAGGCCGCATTTCCCGGATGATGTCGAGAACCGAGGCTTTGTAGCCCCGCGTGATGTGGTTGTAGGGGAAGGCGTCTGACGTGCGCATCGACCTCGCATAGTCGCTGGGATGCTCGCCGTATAGGCTCAATGGCCCCCCCCCAAGGACGTCCTCTTCAAACGCTGGGGGCGGCAAGTCGCCGATGGCTTGCGCGACGGTGACCCAGGGGTGGCGCCCCTCCTTCAAGAGCTTCTCGGTCTTGGGGTCGGCATGCGTAGTCTTCGGGAACGAGGCTGGACCGATGGAACTGGCGATGAAGACAGCGCGCTCGCGCAGTTGGGGGACGCCGTAGTCCGCGCAGTTGACGACCGCGACCTCCACTTTGTAGCCTAGGTCTTTTTCTAGCATCTGGATGACAATTTCCGAGAGCTTGCCTAGTCTTACTGTGTCACAAACGTAGTCGGACGCTAACCGCGGCGCAATGCGGGCAATGTCCCAGGGCGCCTGCGAGTGCGACGCTCAACTGAAGGCGCAGCGTCCTGATCGA
>NZ_SCMM01000111.1:0-3960 GCF_005503345.1 Ramlibacter sp. 2FC | reverse complement strand
GCGTGTTTGCGCGCCACCCGGCGATCGAGAGCGTGGTGCTCTACGGCTCCCGCGCCAAGGGCAATTACCGCCCCGGCTCGGACATCGACCTCGCCATCAAGGGCCGGCCGATGCCTTTTGCCGAGCTCCTGAAAATCGAAGACGAGGTCGACGATTTGCTGCTGCCCTATACCGTGGACTTATTGCTCTACAACGAGTTGAGCAACGCGGACCTGATCGCTCACATCGACAGGGTGGGGGTAGAGGTCTATGCGCAGAGTCGCCCGTGAACAACCGCCCCGAAGCGACGGCATTTCCTCCCTCGCCCCTTTGGGGAGAGGGTTGGGGTGAGGGGCCGCGCGGTAGTGTCGTGGCCGCCACTCGCTCGCCCTGCCAGCGGTGCCGAGGAGTACTTGAAACTGACCGTCAGTTCCAGCGGCAGGTGAATGCTGCCTATGTCGATCCTGGCTACATCGCCAAGGTGCGCAAGAAGCTCGATCTTGATCAGCGCCAAGCCGCCGAAATCTTCGGCGGCGGTGTCAATGCCTTTTCTCGCTACGAGAACGGCAAAACCAAACCCCCTTTGGCCCTGGTGAAGCTGCTCAAGGTGCTTGAGCGTCACCCCGAATTGCTCAACGAAATCAGAACGGCGTAGCAGTTTGGCATTCTCGAAACTCGCCGGCTGCTGTCCCGTGGCGAGTCGGAAGGGACCCGCTGCTGCCCTACTTCTTGCGGCCCTGCTCCCACTCTTGCAGCGTGCGAACGAAGACGCCCGTGGCGCGGGAAAATTCGGCCTGGGACAGGCCCGATGCCGCACGCGCGGCCAGCAACTGCCACTGCGGTCCGACCATTCAGCCCGAAGCCGCAGCCAGGATCAGATGCCCCACAGCCGCAGACGCCGGCCGGACGCTGATCTCAATGTCGTAGCCCAGCCGTGTCAGGCAATCCATCAGCTTGCGCTCTGAAAGGTTTGCGAAGTCTCCACGCATCATGTCGGACACCTTGGGCTGAGTGATGCCCATGCGCTTGGCGGCTTCTTGTTGCGTCAGGCCAAGGCTCCGCACGGCTTTCCTGATCTCAATCACCAGGCCTGTCTTGATCTTGAGCTTTTCCGCGTCGGGCAAGCCAAGGTCGGCGTATACGTTGCCGGAACTGCCCAGTACTTCGATACCGTCAACGAGTCGTTTTTTCATTTCGCAACTCCTTTGCAAGCCATGTGGTGCTCGGACTCGTAGTCCTCGATCAGGTCGCCAACGATGTCCACCAGTCCCATGGCGGGATGGTTTTCATCACCGGCAGCCTCGTCGAGCAAGGCCTCCAGCATCTGCACCATGCGCGCGTAGTGGGCCTCATCCCGAATCGGGGCAATTTCGGTGGCGCTGCGGAAATGCTCCCATGCCGGGAGCAGGTGCTTCACATCGATGTGTGCCTTCATTATTTCCATGCTCCCTTGTCGTAATCACCGCCAGCTCCCCGACCTTATCGCCCGTATTGAGGGCGGCTTTCAGTTCGGCCCAGTTCGCGAGCCGGTTCTTTTCAATCACCCGCCGCCAGCCCTGCAAAGGGGGCCTAGGCTGGAGGGTGCTGGACAGCGAAAGCCCGCAATGCGCTGTTGCTGATTTTCCCTCGAACTCAAGCATGGCGGCGGGTGCATGAGGCGGTCCAAGATGATGGTGCCCACGGTGGCAACCGTGAACAGCGCCCCCGGCCTGCTGGTCTACGCGCTCAAGCACCGCCTGGTCGAGGGCGAGGAGCGTTCGGATTCGGGCTGGATGGAGGTGAGCTGAGGCGGCTCGAACCAAGCACCGCTGGCGCACGTGATGACGGCCCGGCCCCTTGCGAGGGCGGGCCGTCGGCCTTTCGTCGGCGCAGTCAGTCAGTTCAGAACGGCGAGCCGTCCTCGCTGATGTAGACGTTGAAGCTCTCCGTCTGCGTCGTATCGCCATCGCCATCGGTTCCTTGTACCTCGAAGGTCAAGGTGAGGTCGGGAATCGGCGCCACCTCGATCAGCGACACGTCATTGATACGCAGCGAGTCGCCCACCTGCTCGGGGTTGGTGTCAGGATCTTTGTCCTGATTGCCATACACGTCGTAGGTGCCGTTCTTCGGATAGGCCATACGGAAGTAAGCCGTGTCGTAGACGCCGTCCGTGTAGATCACAACTTCATTCGCAAGCGGGGTGTAACTGCCTATCCACTCCTCGCTCAGAATCGTGAAGAAGATGTCATTGTTTCCGCTTGGAAGCCCGAGGCGAATCCAGAAATCTCCATTGTCCGTACCGCTGACACCCTTGTCGTCGATGAGATTGATCGACGCACCCTCTTCAATGGCGACGATGTCTGGATCATTGCCCCCAGCCATTGGGGCGCCGTTGGCTAACACGAAGCTGATGACCACGTCGTCCGTGTTGCCCTGCTGGTCCATGGCGATCCGCATGCCTTCCACCGACGTCAACGTGCCGGCGGGCCCACCATCGTGGAACGACAGTGAGAAGCCCTCGTTGTTGTTCATGTTCGAAGCCGCCTCGCCCCGGATGCCGAAGCCGACATCATTCGGGTTGATGTCGTCGTCCGTATTGGTACCGGTGGTCCCAGGAAGATCGATGGGATTGGGCGGGAACATGAAGCGCGATTCGGTGCCATCGGGTGAGTCGACTTCACCGAACAGGAGGCCATTGAACACGCCCCAGGTATTCCCGCTGCCAGCTTGGAGCGAGGCAATCTCCACCGGCCCGCCCGATGCGATGGCCCCGAAGTCGAAGCTGTTGAAGACCAGCGCCGGATCCTGGTAGATGTTGAAGGTCCAGCCGGCATCGGTCACGGTCAGGGAGAACAGCGGATCTGGGTCGGTCCCCGCGTCCCCACCGTCGGGAGTGTAGTAGGTCACCGTGTTGCCGACCTTTACCGCGGTGATGTCGATGCCGAGCAGGGCCTCCAGATCGTCCAACCCGGACGCCGCAAGGTCCGTGGCATTGTCCGGATCCGTGTAGTCGGTCAAGGCGACGCCACTTGGCGACGCTGCCCCATCTGCGCCAGGAACGAAGCTGTACGAGTCCGAATCCGTGGTTCCGTTGGCGAAGATGAGGGAGTCAACGGCAGGATTGTTGCTGTCGTCGACGCCCGAGAGCGCGGGCCCGTCATCCTCGAAGTTGAGGTTCTGGGCGATGTTCAGCGTCGCCGACGCCGTGTCGCCGTCCTTATCGGTCTTGGTTGCGGTGAGCGTGATCAGCGTGTCCGCCGCCAGCGTCTTGTTGTCGTCATGGGCCGCGGCCGAGCTGCCAGCGATCGGGTGCACGATCGCGCGCTGCTGGTCGAGCGTGACCACGCCGGTCGCGCTGTTGACGCTTGCTGTGAACACGATGGCGCCGCTCGCGGCAGTCCCCGCGTTGGTCCCCTGGCGCCCGACCACCACGCCGCTTTCGAGGAACAGGAACACGGTAGTCCCAGTCGCCGTGTCGGTCAGCCCGGAGTTCGCCCCCACAGCGCTGATGCCCAGGGCATAGGTCAGCGTGCCGGCGCCGTCGGCGCCGAAGGCCGATGTGAAGTTGAACGAGAAGTCCGCCGTCGCGTTGGTCGCCAGCACCGTCTCGTCGACCGTCGCCGTCGGCTCCGTCCCGGTGGTCGAGATCGACGGCCCATCATCCTCGAAGTTGAGGTTCTGGGCGATGTTCAGCGTCGCCGTCGCGGTGTCGCCGTCCTTGTCGGTCTTGGTCGCCGTCAGCATGATCAGCGTGTCCGCCGCCAGCGTCTTGTTGTCGTCATGGGCCGCGGCCGAGCTGCCAGCGATCGGGTGCACGATCGCGCGCTGCTGGTCGAGCGTGACCACGCCGGTTGCGCTGTCGACGCTTGCCGTGAACACGACATCGCCCGTCGCGGCGTCGGTCGCATCAGTCCCCTCGCGCCCGACCACCACGCCGCCTTCGAGGAACAGGAACACGCCGTTGTTGGTCGCCGTGTCGGTCAGCCCGGAAACCGCCCCCAC
>NZ_SCMM01000110.1:0-4144 GCF_005503345.1 Ramlibacter sp. 2FC | reverse complement strand
ACGCGGGGGCTGGTGGGGCGGGGCATGGGCGAAGTATCGCTTGCCATGGCGCGGACTCCGGGCCACGGGCGGTCCAGGCCTGGCCGGCTTCGCGCCGCGCGTGCAGTGCCACGTCGACGACGGCTGGCTGGCGAAGAAGCTCGACCTCCGGCGCCGCCCGGCGGTTATGCGTTTTCCGTCTAGCAGCTAGATGCGCCGCGGCTTGCCCGCGGGCGTGCAGATTGCACACAATGGCGTTTTCGCGCGCGCCCGAAAGGTCGGGTTGTGTGCGCCATCATCGCCACTCGAAGGAAAAACCATGCTGTCTCGTCGTGATCTTCTCTCGCACAGCCTGGCGCTGGGCGCGGCCGGCCTGCCGCTGGCTGGCCGCGCGCAAGCCGGCTTCCCGTCCAAACCCATACGCATCGTCGTGCCCTTCGGCGCCGGCGGCGTGGCCGACCTGACGGCGCGCACCGTGGCACAGAAGATGGCCGAGGGCCTGGGCCAGAGCATCGTGATCGAGAACAAGCCGGGGGCCGGCGGCATCGTCGCCGGCGACACGGTGGCCAAGGCCGAACCGGACGGCCACACCCTGCTCCTGATGAGCAACGGCACGGCCGTCAGCGAGGGCCTGTTCAAGAGCCTGCCCTTCGACCCGCGCAAGGACTTCGCGCCGGTCTCGGTGCTGGGCTTCTTCGACCTGGTCATCGTCGTGCCCGAGGGCTCGCGCTTTACGACCCTGGCCGAGCTGGTGGCCAACGCCCGGGCCAATCCGGGCAAGCTCAACGTCGGCACCGTGGCGATCGGCAGCACGCAGAACCTGGCGGCCGAGCTGTTCAAGACCAGCGCCGGCATCGAGGCCCAGATCGTGCCCTTCAACGGCACGCCGGCCGTGGTGACGGCGCTGCGCGGCGGCCAGATCGACGCCGCGGTCGAGATCCTGGCGCCGGTCGCGGCCCAGATCTCGGGCAAGGCGCTGCGCGCCCTGGCGGTGATGGGCGACAAGCGCAACGTCGCGCTGCCCGAGGTGCCGACCGTCAAGGACGCGGCGCGCCTGGCCAGCTTCAGCGTGGCCTCGTGGAACGCCCTGGCCGCGCCGGCCAGGACGCCGCGCGAGGTGGTGGCGCGCCTGAACCAGGAAGTGCAGGCCGCGCTCAAGTCGCCCGAGGTCAGGAAGCGCTTGGCCGAGCTCGGCGTGGAGGCGCATTCGAGCACGCCGGAGCAGCTGGCTGCGCTGCTGGACGCCGAGATCAAGCGCTGGAGCGAGGTCATCACCCGCGCCCGCATCCCGCGCCAGTAAACCAACGGGGCAGGGGAGGACCAGTCATGAAACCAGCACGCATAGGCCTGATCGGCTACGGCGAGGTCGGCAAGATCTTCAGCGCCGGCCTGAAGGACAAGGACGGCGTCAGCGCCGTCAGCGCCTGGGACCTCAAGCTGGCCGACCCGGCCACGCAGGCGGCCGAGCGCGCCCATGCGGCCCAGGCCGGCGTGGCGGCCCAGCCTTCGATGCAGGCCCTGTGCGAGGCCAGCGATCTCGTGATCTCGGCCGTCACGGCCTCCAACACCCTGGCCGTGGCGCAGGAGGCGGCGGGCTTCATCCGTCCAGGCACGGTGTTCCTGGACCTCAATTCCGCCTCGCCCGGCACCAAGCAGCAATGCGCGGCGCTGATAGCCGCGGCGGGCGCCCATTACGTCGAGGCCGGGGTCATGACCTCGGTGCCGCCCTATGGCATACGCGTGCCCATGCTGCTGGGCGGCGCCCGGGCCGCCGAGCTGGCCGCCTTGCTGGGCGCCTGGGGCATGGACGCCAAGGCGGTGAGCCAGCAGCTCGGCGTGGCCAGCGCCATCAAGATGTGCCGCAGCGTCATGATCAAGGGCCTGGAAGCCCTGGTCATCGAGAGCTACACCACGGCGCGCGCCTACGGCGTGGAGGACCATGTGCTGCCCACGCTGCAGGAGACCTTCCCCAGCATAGACTGGAGCGAGCAGGGCGCCTACTTCTTCAGCCGCGTGGTCCAGCATGGCCAGCGCCGCGCCGAGGAGATGCGCGAGTCGGCCAACACGGTGCGCGAGGCCGGCTTCGAGCCCCTGATGACCGCCGCCATCGCCAGCAAGCAGCAATGGGTGGCCGACCAGGCCAGGGCCGGCGTGTTCCAGGGCCTGGCCAAGGGCGCTCCCTGGCAGGACTATGCCGACCGGCTTCTCGCTTCCCGCAAGAAGTAGATGCTCGACATCCTGGCCATCACCGGCCCGATCTACGTCGCCATCGCCCTCGGCTACCTGACCACCCGCATGGGCCTGTTCGCGCGGGCCGACATGCAGGTGATGGGCCGCTTCGTGATCAACCTGGCCCTGCCGGCTCTGCTGTTCAACGCCCTGGCGCAGCGCCCCATAGGCGAGATCCTGAACGGCGCCTACATGGGGGTCTATCTGCTGGGCTCCCTGCTGACCCTGGCCCTGGGTCTCCTGTGGGCGCGCCGCGGCGCGCGGCAGGACCGCACCACCAGCGTCTACTGGGCCATGGGCATGGCCTGCGCCAACAGCGGCTTCGTCGGCTACCCCGTCGCGCTGCTCACGCTGGGGCCGGTGGCCGGCGTGCTGCTGGGCCTGAACATGATCGTCGAGAACCTGCTGCTGATCCCGCTGCTGCTGGCCCTGGCCGAGAGCGCCGAGAACCGCGGCAGCCGCTGGCAGGCGGTGGTGGGGCAGGCGCTGCGCAAGCTGCTGCGCAACCCCATGGTGCTGGGCCTGGTGGCGGGCTTCGCGGTCTCGCTGCTGGGCTGGCAGCTGCCTTCACCCCTCGCGCGCACGGTCACGCTGTTTTCCCAGGCCAGCGGCGCGCTCTCGCTGTTCGTGATCGGCGGCTCGCTGGCCGGCCTGCACATCGAGGGCATGGGCCGCCAAGTCGCGCAGATCGCGGCGGGCAAGCTGCTGCTGCACCCGCTGGTGATGGTGGCCGTGCTGACGGGGCTGGAGCTGGCCGGCCTGGTGGCTCTGGAGCCGCAGCTGCGCCTGGGCCTGCTGCTGACCGCGGCCTGTCCGATGATGGGCATCTACACCATCCTGGCGCAAAGGCACGGCCGCGACGGCCTGGCGGCCGCGGCCCTGCTGGGCACGACCACCGTGTCTTTCGTGACCCTGAGCGCCGTGCTCTGGGCTTTCAAGGCCTTCGGCGGCTGAGTCAGTCGGCCTTGACGCGCCCCGAAGTGATCACGGGACGCCAGCGCACGATCTCGCTGTCGATCAGCTTGCCGAACACCTCGGGCGGGTTGGGCGTGGCCACCGCGCCTTCGGCGGCCAGGCGGGTCTTGAGCTCGGGCGCGTTCAGCGACTGGTTGATCTGGCCATTGAGCCTGGCCACGATCTCGCGCGGCGTGCCGGCGGGCGCGACCACGCCGTACCACTGGTCGGCCTCGAAGTCCTTCATGCCCAGCGCTTCCGACACGGTCGGCAGATCGGGCAGGGCGTCCACGCGTTGCGGGCTGGAGACCGCCAGTGCGCGCAGCTGGCCGCTCTTGATCTGGCTGAGCACGGCCGGCACGCCGGTGAACATGAGCTGGATCTGGCCGCCGACGAGGTCGGTCACGGCCGGCGCCGTGCCGCGGTAGGGGATGTGGACCAGGGCGCTGCTGGTCTGCAGCTTGAGGTACTCGGTCGCGAGGTTGGCTGCGCTGCCGTTGCCGCCCGAGCCGTAGTTGAGCCGGCCCGGGTTGGCCCTGGCGTAGGCCACGAACTCCTTGAGCGTGCGCGCCGTCACGCTGGGGTGCACCACCAGCACGTTGGGCACGCGCGCCACCCAGGCCACGGGCGTGAAGTCCCGCACCGGGTTGTAGGGCAGCTTGGGATAGAGGCTGGGGTTGACTGCCAGGGTGCCGATGTGGCCCATCAGCAGCGTGTAGCCGTCGGCCGGGGCCTTGGCCACCTTGTCCGCGCCGATGGCGCCGCCGGCACCCGGCACGTTCTCCACCACCACGCTCTGGCCCCAGGCCTTGGTCAGCTCCTGGCCGATGGCGCGCGCCAGGATGTCGGTGCTGCCGCCGGGCGTGAACGGCACGACCAGGCGGATCGGCTTGGCCGGGTAGGGCGCCGGCTGGGCCCAGGCGCTGGCGCAGGTCATGAGCAGCGTGCCGGCAACGGCCAGGGCGGCGCGGCGGCGTTGGGT